>CAJXJU010000334.1 GCA_913055195.1 uncultured Desulfohalobiaceae bacterium
CCTCCGCCTTTAACTCATATAACTTTATCACTTTATACCTGAATTCCACCTCATTTTTCCAGGCGATCATCAAAAAAGCCATTAACCTGTATCCCGATCCAGTTATTTTTATGCAGGTACTTTGCAACATTAACCCCCACTTTCCCCGCGCCAGCAATAACTGCCATGCGTTGATTTAAGCCATGTTTGCGAATGTAGCGGAAAAAAGGCGAAATCCAATCCTGACAGTGCACATGCCCAGAAAGCAGGCCACAGACCAGATCCAGAAACTTTCCACCTTAAACAAACCATAGGGCCAGAGGATTTTAAGTTGTTCACCATTGGCTAAAAGCAAAATAAGGGCATTAAAACCAATCAGAACCACTACCCAGGCAGCCAGAACTGAGCTGGCTTCCAGCAAAAGCGATTCCCCGCGCCAGGAGCGGTAAAGACCAAAAAAAGGAAGATTATTGCTATAAACAAACATCCGTAAACAGCTAAAATTTTAGCTAAATCATGTGGGACAACAATGCCCAGGGAATACAGGAAATATGTAATTGCGGCCACGACCAGCGGGTCAAGGATGTGGAAAAGGGTGCGGAAGAAAGTGGAGTGGGTTTTGAGGATGCCTTTCATCAAAAAAACTTATTGGTTTACCAGCATAAGGAGCAATTCTTCTCCTTCTTTTAATGCTTTCTTATACTTATTTATAACCTCTTTTTTGTCTGGTATTGTCTTACCCAGACAGGTAGTCTCAAACAATCTGGCCTCTTTGGAAAAATTAAGAAATGAAATATATTTTTTATAAAAACCGTTATCCTCCAGCAATCTATTCTGATGTAATAGCTTTAAGCTATTAAAAATATCTTCCCAATATAACTTGACCACATCCAGAGCAAGCCTCTCTATATGAGAACGTCCACGGATTAAATTACTTTCTAATACATCCTTATCATCTGTAGTAAATACCTTTAACATATGAAAAAAGAAGCTCTCTATCTGAATAAGTGCCTGTTCTGGCTTTACAGCTCTGTGAATTATAAGTTTGTTGTATATTTCATTTAACTCTTGAAAAAAATTAAAAACTTCCAGAAGTTCCTCAATAATTCTTTTCTGATATTCCTGATTAACCTGAAGAAGAGACATTTTGCCACCTTATTCTTTAGAATAAAAAAACAAATACCTGGCAGCAGCCAGGTATTTAAGGAATCAAGGAGATTAACAAATAAACTTATAAACTTTTTAAGCGTTTCAATTCCTCGTTTATCTCATGAAGGTACGCGTCCATATCTGGCTCTGACAATTTTTCAATCCGGCTTACACTACCCTGGCGAGGTGCGAAAGGCAAATTCCTTTCTGCAAAATAACAACGCTCTGTCCTTTTCAAACGCGAAACAGGTCTTAACAAAGGGGCTTTAAGCATTTGCTCAAAATAGACCCCCATGCTCACGCATACAAACAACAAGGATAAAGCCAGTACAAAATATCCCTTTATCCCCATCTCTTTATAGGTAAACAGAATCCCCAATGCCACAAGAGGAGATATAGGCCCCAAACATAATAACAGATTTCGCCATCCCCTAGCTAATGACAACATACTGTTCCACCTCGTTCTCCGGGTAAAACATTTTATCACGGATTCTGGAGGCACTAAATCTCAATGTTGCTAAAAGTCTGAGCATAATTTTTATACCGATCATTCATAAAACGCATTAAACCACGTTCACCTATTGTAATAAAATAGGTGTAACTCACCACCATTAACATGGCTAGCGCGGCCAGATTACTTTGATTTATAGTATGAGTATTAAAAAATGTCATTACATCAAGCAATCTGGAATAATTTAAAAGTCCTACAGTCAGGAAAACATATAAACTTATCAAACAAAATAAAACAACCAACCTCAGCATATTCAAGATTTGCCTTAATTTACCCAGATTATCCTGATCTTGCACACTCAAGAAGCTCATCTCTTCAATTTCCTGAATAATGCCTTCCAGTGTTGGTTGTATAGGACTTTCAGGTAAAAAAGAATAATAAGGCAAAAAGATCTTTTCCCTTTTGGTCAAACAAAAAAACAATAAAACCAGAAAACAGAAAATAAAGCATTCAACTTCAAAAAAACTGGTAAAAGAAATTATATTTTCAGATGCAACATCCATTAAAACCTCCAGAACCCCTTTTTGTTCTCCCGGAACCTCCTTTTATAAATAATAATAGATATTCTTATACAAATGTGAAACAAACAAAAAAACAATTATCATTTTATAAATTAACCGCAAAAAGTCCAAATCATCGTTTTTAATGAAATTGTTATTGTTTAACTTCCCGATCACCTGAAAAAAGACAAAACATCTTGATTTACTTAAACCCTGTCCTTTAGGTCTCTGGCGGAGCCCTTTAAACTGAATTTAGGCGTAAGCCTGAAGCCAGCTCAAAAAACTTTGCCTCTTTGATGCCTGGCGCGAAGAATTTTAAAAAATTTGAAGCGGTTGCCCTAACCTGAGTACTTCTTGACACCTTGAGCATTCACCTCCTTATAAGAAAATTAAAAATATTTAAAACAAATCAATAGGTTCAGTCAACAGAAAAAGTTGCCTGACTCAGGGCTATCTCATCTAAATTCGAAATCCGAATATCGAAATTCGAAACAAATCCG
>CAJXJU010000335.1 GCA_913055195.1 uncultured Desulfohalobiaceae bacterium
CTGTCCCAGGAGTACGGCTGAAATTGGTGGTTTCCCGCTACTGGCGGATGCACCCATGATAAGCCGTTTCCTGGACGGCCCGGCCAGGTTTTAGCAGATTAGGGGGAATAATGGGAAATTTAATGATGACAACAAAGCAAGACAAAAAAATCAAAACGATATTCAACAATTAGAAAGGGGACAGGAGCAATTTTGGTTTATATTGTTGTGATCAACATCTGTCCCAAAACAAAAAAGGGTTTACGGTAATCTTCCGTAAACCCTTGTTTTCTTTTGGTGGAGCTGAGGGGAGTTGAACCCCTGGCCTCTTGAATGCCATTCAAGCGCTCTCCCAACTGAGCTACAGCCCCACAAACAGAGATAACTTTTTAATTATTCTGTTTATTTTTGTCAAGCACTTTTTGTTGTTGAAAATTTTTTTCAGATTATTCCGTTTGAGATAGATAAAAACGCGAGAGAACTTTATGCGGTTGGGGTTAAAAATTTTTTCTGGTTTCTGGATCAGCTTTTATTGTGGTAGGAGCTACTGATTCATAATTGGGAGATGAGATGAACCTGAATTTGTGAATTTTTAATCGTTAAAGCTTTATTTTGACTTTACAATAAATTCCTGGCAGGAAAAATTTTCGAATTTGGGTTAAATAATCACCAATTACCATAAGCCACTAACACATTAAAAAAGGATGGTTTAAATGCATATACATAAAAAAAATCAGGTGCCCCCGTTAAGGTTGATTGCCTGGGAGGTAACCAGATCCTGCAATCTGGCCTGTAAGCATTGTCGGGCCGAGGCCCATTTAGAGCCTTATCCTGGAGAGCTGACTACAGAGGAAGCCAGGGCACTTATTGATACCTTTCCTCAAACAGGCGACCCGGTAATTATTTTCACTGGCGGAGAACCACTTTTGCGCGCTGATATCTTTGATCTTATTTCTTATGCCAACAGCAAAGGTCTTCGTTGCGTTCTGGCTCCCAATGGGACCCTGATAACACCAGAAAATGCCGCTTTGATGAAAGAAACAGGCGTTCAAAGATGCAGTATTTCCATTGATGGCCCTGATGCTTTTAGCCATGACAGTTTTCGGGGCGTAAACGGCGCCTTTGATCAGGCCCTGGCAGGGATTGAGTATTTAAAGGAGGCAGGTGTTCCTTTTCAGATTAACACTACTGTGACCAAAAGAAATTTGAGCCAGTTTAAGGATATTTTTCAGCTGGCCAGGGACCTGGGTGCTGTGGCCTGGCACATTTTTATGCTTGTACCGACAGGGCGTGGCGCAGGACTGGCAGAGGAGGTTATCACGGCCCAGGAATATGAAGAAGTACTTAATTGGTTTTATGATTTTCGCAAGAAAACCGATATGCACCTGAAAGCTACCTGTGCTCCGCATTATTACAGGATTATGCGTCAGCGGGCCAGGGAGGAAGGAGTGCCTGTAACCAGAGAAAATTTTGGCCTTGATGCCATGACACGCGGATGTCTGGGCGGCATCGGGTTTTGCTTTATTTCTCACACTGGTCAGGTTCAGCCCTGTGGTTATTTAGAACTGGATTGTGGACAGGTAAAACAGACTCCATTTCCTGAGATCTGGGCCAGGAGCCCACACTTTTTAAAATTGCGTAATCCAGAATGTTACGAAGGAAAGTGCGGTATCTGTGAGTATCACCGCGTTTGCGGTGGTTGCAGGGCACGGGCCTATACCATTTACGGCAATTATCTTGCTGAAGAGCCATTATGTAGTTATCAACCCGGGAAATGTAAGAAGGGGTAAGGGGTAAGGGATAAGGGATAAAAGGGATAAGGATAAATTCAAATGGATAAGATCGATAAAAAGATTTTAGACATCATTCAGACGGATTTTCCTCTGGTCCCCAGGCCATATGCCAGGATAGGCGAGATGGTGGGCCTGACCGAGGCAGAAACTCTGGCCCGGGTCAGGGCTTTAAAGGAAAAGGGAGTGATTCGGAGAATCGGGGGCAATTTTCAATCACGTAAACTCGGCTGGCATAGTACATTGTGCGCGGCTTCCGTGCCAGAAGAAAAGCTGGAAGACTTTGTTGCAGAAGTAAATAAACATCCTGGTGTGACACACAATTATTTGCGTAAGCACAGGCAAAACGTCTGGTTTACATATATTGGCCCATCCAGAGAGCATGTGCAGCAGGCATTAAAGGAAATTACCAGCAAAACAGGAATCGAAATTTTGAACCTGCCAGCCAGAAAAATGTTTAAAATCAAAGTGGATTTCCCTATGCACAAGAGTCAATAATGGCCCGTCTGTATTTAGTCTGCCTTACTTTTTTGCAAGCGGGCAGTCTGGTTATTGTACAACCCAGACAGTGCACTTTCTGGCAGAGTGAATGATTTTGCTGGATACGCTGCCAAATAGAAATTCATCTGCCTTAGAGACCCCTCTTCTGCCGATAACCACTGTTTCCCACCCTTCTCTTTGTTGAGTGTCAAGGATATCCAGTGCGATACTGGTTCCCTTGCTGCACTTAAATCTGGAGGCAGTGGGTGAATGACAACTTTCAATGTATTCCTGTGTTATATTTTCTTCTGCAATGCCTCTGGATATGAGTCGCCTGCAAAAAGTATATTTTTCCGTGCGGGGACAGGCGAACGAGCGTT
>CAJXJU010000336.1 GCA_913055195.1 uncultured Desulfohalobiaceae bacterium
CTCGTCATGCGGCTAGACTTAATGGTTGTGGTATCTTTTTGAGTGTCAGTTATTTCAAACACAAGTTCTGGATATTTTGTTTTGAGCTTGATAAGTTCTTTTTCAATATTTTCAATTGTTTTTATTACGTCAGCGTCAACGGAGCGCTGAATAGCCAGGGCAATAGCAGGGTTGCCATTGCCATAGTAAAGAGAATTATTGTTGTAGTGTGTAAAGTAAACTCTGGCCACGTCTTTTAGCCGGATATTTTTCATTATTGGCAATTCTTTTAAGCTGTCCAGACTTTTTCTTTTTCCCTGAGACTTGAACAAAAATCTTCCTTTTTGGGAATCAATAAATCCAATGGCATAATCTCTATTGTTTTTTAATAAAGCAGTTAAAACATCGCCTAAAGATAATCCATAGCGCTCCAGCTTGCTTTTATCAGCAACTACCTCCACCTCTTTTTCATAACCCCCAAATAAGTCCACATTGGCCACGCCTTTGACTTGCAAAAGAGTGTTTTGTATCTCATTTTTAGCTATTTCCCTGATATCTTCCAGAGGGATATGTTTTGAAGAGATGCCAATAGTGATTATAGGAGGAGTAGCTGCCGTGATTTTGTGAATCTGTGGCTCTTGAATATCTGAAGGAAGCTTAGATTTTACTGTGCTTATTACATTGGTTACATCTGTAGCAGCGCTGTCTATATCTTTGCCATATTCAAATTCCGCCCTTATAACAGTGACTTCATCTATTGTTGTAGAATAAACTCTGCGGATTTTATCTAACGTATAAAGCTCTTTTTCTATAGGCACTGCTATATTTGAAGCTATATCTTTAGCGCTTCCACCTGGCTCTACAATAACAACGGCGATTTCAGGACGGTTAGAGTCAGGAAAGAGTTTTCTGTCGATGGAATTGTACCCATAAATTCCTAAAAAAAGAAAAATTCCCAGCAAAGAAAGAATGGCATATGGCCTTTTGAGGACCTTTTCAATGAAACTACTATTCATTTGTAACAGCCTTTACATTTTTTACAAAAAATAATCTCATTAGTTTTGCCCTGCTTCCCACAGCAATGGGATCGCTTATCTCAGGCGAGACAACCGCAAAGTTTTTGTCTCTGGCAAGTATTTTTACTTTTATAGGATCAAAGCTCTGGTTTTTATACACAAAGATATAAACTCCTTCTTTTCTTTCAAAAAGAGCTTTTACAGGCACAGCAGTACCTTTTGCAGATTTTACCACCACTTCTATTTGAACATTGCTTTCCTCTGGATACAAAAGTGGTTTATCCAGGTATATTTCAGCAACAGCAAGATTGTTGCGTGCATCTGGATAGATGTTTGAAATGATAGCCGTTTTAGAACCTATATACACTTTCACGCCTTTTTTAATAGAACCCAGCATATTTTGAGGAAAGGTAAATTCAAGTTTCTTTTTATCTCCCAGAAGCTCTAAAATTGCTTTGCCAGGGGTTGCCAGATCTCCTTCCCTTATAAAAATATTTCCTACCACTGCATTTATTGGCGAGGTGATCTGAGTATATCTAAGCAGGTTCTCTTTAGAGCGTAAAGTTAATTTAAGAGATTTTAATTCTTCTCTTTTGGCATCAATATTTTTTAATGTAGATTGCAGTTTTGCTTGTTTCATTTGCATAGCAACTTCTGAGATGTCCAGCTCATTTTTAGAAATCGCTCCCATTTTATAAAGTGATATGTTTCTTTCATATACCTTTTTGGCGTATTCATAGTCGCTTTTTAAAGATTCTATTGTTGTTTCAAGAGCTTCAATCCCTTTTCTGGCTGCGATTATTGTGTTTTTTAAAGCTTCTATATTATCCTTTAAATCCTGATCGTCAATTTGCACTAAATGGTCGCCTTTTTTTACCACTTTTCCTTCATTTACATATATTTTTTGTATAAAACCGCTGATTTTAGAAGCAATTATCGGCTTATCAATGGATCTGTAAAAAGCTAGAAAATATCTTTTTTCCTCTACTTTTAACTTTTTGGGCAAAACTGTTTTTATTGCCACTGTTTTGACCATAGGCTCTGGCAAAGTCTCAATTTCCTCTTTTTTCTTTTTTACGATTACTGCTCCAGCCAGCAGTAGCAATAAAATTGAAATGAGTATTATAATTTTTTTCATTTTTTACCTTCCTGATGCGTTTTCTGGGTTGGTTCGAGTTTAATATCTGGCTGACTTAATTAACTCCCTGAATTAACTACATAATTATTGAGGAGCGTATTTGAGCAAAACAGAGAATAAACCGCCATCTAGTCTGTAATATAAAAAAGAACATATTTTTACACTCAAACAAGCATTGGATACATTTAACTATTTTAAAAAACAAATTGATGTCAGACGAACTGCTAAAATGAGCAGATAATCTTAAATTTCATTTTAATCTTAAGTTAAATTGAATTTACTCTTGTCATTTCTATATTTTTCATCTATTTCTTACTTTTTATAGTTTTATTTTAGACTATTTACGTCTGAGATACTTATAATTATATTTCAGCCAGAAAATAAATACGATTACCTAACCAACATAACAGTACCAATTTTTGTTTCAGATGTGGTAAGTGAATGCAATGAAGTATTATATGCTACCTTA
>CAJXJU010000337.1 GCA_913055195.1 uncultured Desulfohalobiaceae bacterium
TTCGATATTCGGATTTCGAATTTCTCAACTTTCGGAACTCCGAAAGTTGAGTTAGTAACCTATTTCTCTTTTTTCATCCTTCCTCCTTCATCCTTCATCCTTCCTCCTTCCTCCTTCCTATCTCATCCTGTATAAAAGCGACTATCTTTTTCCACTCCTCAACAAGAGGCAAAAACTCATACTCAAGAAGATCAGACAAGAGTATCCAGTCTTCATTTTCCTGCACGTCCACCATCTCTGAAAAAAGTTCAGAAAGTTTCTTCAATGAACTTTCTAATCCCGGAATATCCTGCAAATTAAATTCACTGCGCAAAATTCCAATCATGCCCAGAAAGTCTCTGGTTACCTCCAGTAGATCCTGATACATATCCAGAGCTTCCATGTCGTCAGCCTGACGAAATAAGTCAGCAATCTGACGTGAGCCCTTATTCATCAGGTTGATTACCTTATAAAGCTCGCGGGTAATGTTTACTGCCATCTCACTTTTGGGTACAGTCCTGATCTCCACCTTTTCAATTTCCTGGGCAACGACATCTTCTGCCTGATGAGGATAAATTTCTGAAAAGGATTCGTCATTCACCAGAACATCTGTGACAATACGTTCATTCATCTGTTCATCTTCCATGACCTTAACCAATAAATCCTCCAGATTGTCAAAACTTTTGACGCTTAAATCACTTCTTTGACCATCAATGATAATCATTTTTCCCTCCTTATCTTAAAAAATGGGTAAAACCAGTCTGTTTTTGAAATTTCATTCAATTTTAGTGCCACAAGAACTCAAAAGAAAATTATGCATGCTGTTTAAAAAATCCAGATACCTGAAACAAAGACGAAGAAATTCGTCCAGATTATGGCCTGCTTCCTGGGACTGATAGAACCAGAGCATACCAAGCACTGAAAAATATTTATTTTTTTCAAATAATTGTCCCAGCCTCTGCCAGGTCTGCATAAATTTTTGCTGCAAAACTTTAACCCGTCTCTGCTGTAACACCCTACCCTGCCCTATCAATACCTCAAGAAGCGACTTAATCACTGCAATATCTTCCATCAGATCCTGCCTGATTTCAGGGCCAGGGAAAATTTTGTCAGCCGGTGACAAATCCTGTGGAGCAGCAAATACCTCTGGTGCTCTGAAAGGTCTATTATCCAGAAACGAAGAATAAAAATGGCGCTGCAAATACATCCATTTAATTCTACCTGGCAAATCATCGCTGGCACGCTTAAGACCCATAAAAGAATTTTCTTTCCTGGTTCTCCAGGCCAGAACCTCCGGGTCTGAAATTTCAGGCCAGAATTTTGTTTTTAAAAAAGTCTCTATAGCCCTGAACACAATCTTCGGACCAATTACTTCCCTGCATTTAAAATCATGCTCACACACATGATCAAAAGAACATGGATGACAGGCTATTTTCGGCTCCAAACACAGGCAATTTTCTAAATAAGGCCCGGTATCCCAGGGCTGGGCAGTAGCCAGAAAAAAGGCCACAACTGGAACACCCAGGCCTGCTGCCAGATGCATTGTTCCAGTATCATTGGTAACCAGCAGCTTACATTGACGCAAATAACCAGCCAGATGCTCCAAATCAGTCTGCCCAATCAAATCAATATAAGGAGAAACAGCCCTGTGCATAAACTTCTGCGCCAGTTCCTTTTCTGCCCCTGTCCCAAAAAGGAGGGGGCAAAGTTTTAGTTCACTCCACAACAACTCTGCCAGACGGGCAAAATGATTAATGGGCCAGCGTCTCTTGTTATCACTTGCTCCCGGTTGAAAACCAATAAAACCCTCAGTCCCCTCAGGAGCCAATTTTTTTAAATTTTCCTGACAATTTTTAACCACCCCTGGCTCTGGCTCTTTGAGCTTAAACACAATATTTTCTGGCTCAAGTTCTGCAGCGCGAACCTCAATATCCACAAGATTAAAGGGACTGCACCCTCTGACTTTTGAGGATGCCTGTAAAAAAGCTGCCCAATTATTGGAATAATATCCAAAACCAAGTTCATCCAGACCAAAGCCGATAATCTCCACTTTTTTTGTTTGACATTCGATGTTCGAGCTTTGACATTCAATAGCCAATAATAGCGCCAGGATACGAGCACTGATGGAAGGCGTTAAATTAACAATCAAATCAAATGACTGCTGTGTTTTAATATCCTGCACCCAGGAGCCCATCTCCTTTAAAGCCAGAGGCCACGACTTATCCAGCAGGGCAAGCAACCTGGCTCCTGGCAGGGGAAAAACATAATCCACATCCTGAAGCAAACAAGTAGCAGCAGCAAAATTTTCCAGACAAACAAGCCCAACATTGTATCCCTTTTGTTTATAACCGCTAAAAACAGGTTGAGTCTGGAGAAGATCCCCAAATCGGGTCAAATTTATGACCAGAACATTTTTTTCACCCATCTTTGCCCTTCGCCTTTTCCCTTTTCTCTTTGCCCTTCGCCCTTAGCCCTTAGCCTTTAGCCCTTAGCCTTTAGCCCTTCGCCCCTTCTCCGCCTCAGCATCCCATAAACGGCCTGACCTAGCGAAATGCAGGCGTCATTTGGCGGAACCTGTCTGTGCACAAGAACCTTGAATCCCTGCCTTTTTA
>CAJXJU010000338.1 GCA_913055195.1 uncultured Desulfohalobiaceae bacterium
GTGATTCCAATACGCCTATTATCCTGGCTTTTTCATGATTAGACAATTTATTACCAGGAGCAGCCCGGGATCCTTTTCTTCTGTCAACCAGGCCTTTACTTTCCCAGCGTTGAACAGTCCGACTCGTTAATCCCAACAGCTCTACGGCCTTGTTCTTTCGGGCTCCGGCTTGACAGGCATGAGAAATCAAGTTCAACACCGTTCGCTTTTCTTCTTGACTGATCAATCGTCCTCTGGCTCCCCCCAGATCTCCCGGGCTTTTTTTTTAAGGACCAGCAAGGCAGCAGTTTCTGCGAGTGCTTTCTCCTTGCGGTTCAAATCCTTTTTTAAATTTTTATTCTCTTTTTTTAGATTTTTTACTTCTTCAGATTGTTTCCTGACTGAACCGGATGACATTGCCGATATAGCATCTTTTTTCCATTGATCAAGATTATGTATGAAAATACCTTTTCTTCGACACCAGGCGGTGCGGTCTTCAACACTCATTGAGCCGGTTTTGATTAATGCTGATATACGTTCTTCAGCTGTCCAATCTTTGGGGCGTTTCTCTTTTGGGTTCAAATTTATGCTTCCATTTTGTTTATACTCTCTTAACCATTTACCGATTGTGGATCTACCAACTCCAAACTCTTTTGCAATTTCATGTTGGGGTTTGTTCCCCTGTAATACTTTTTTTAACACAGCTTCTCTCAACTGGATAGGATATCCCATATTTATTTGCCTCAACGCCCCAGTTTGATTTTTAATTGAGGCGACATCTATCCTGACACAGGGGGATTTTGGCCACATAGAGATGCAAACCCCCAGGGATCGAAATGGCACCTTCGAACCTCAATTTGTTAAAAAAGGCCAAACCAGGCTGACCCAGTTTGATGACCAGATCCTGGCCCTTTATGCAAAGGGGATGACCACCCGTGATATTGTTGCCACTTTTAAAGAAATGTATGGAGCCAAAGTTTCCCATACTCTGATTTCCAAAGTAACTGATTCGGTGATCGATCAGGTTCATGCCTGGCAAAACAGGCCATTGGATGATGTATACCCCATTATTTACCTTGATTGTATTGTCGTTAAAATTCGTCAGGATAACCAGGTTATGAATAAAGCTGTATACATTGCCCTGGGTATCAATTCAGAAGGATATAAAGAACTCATGGGACTGTGGATTGCTGAGACCGAAGGTGCTAAATTCTGGTTATCCGTCCTGACTGAGCTTCAGAACAGGGGGCTCAAAGATATATTCATTGCCTGTGTTGATGGCCTCAAAGGCTTTCCAGATGCCATTAAAACGGTTTATCCAAAAGCAAAGATTTAAGCTTTGTATTGTTCATATGGTCAGAAATTCATTAAAATACGTAGTATTCAAGGATCGTAAACAAGTGGCAACTGACCTAAAAAGGATTTACAATTCCCCAACCCTGGCAGAAGCTGAAAAGGCTCTGGATGAATTTTCTGAGCGCTGGGATGAGAAATATCCCCCCATCAGCAAATCCTGGCGCAGCCATTGGGATAACCTGATCACCATTTTTGATTACCCCCGGGAAATCGGGAAAATTATCTATACAACCAATGCTATTGAATCCTTGAACAGTGTCATCAGGAAGGCCATTAAAAACCGAAAAATTTTCCCTAATGATAATTCTGCTTGTAAAATAATATATTTGGCAATAATGTCTGCCTCAAAGAAATGGAACATGCCGCTTCAAAAATGGAAGCCGGCCATGAACCGATTTGCCATTGAATTTGAAGGTAGATTCCATGTATAGAAAAAATGGCAGTTACACAGAATTATTTACAGGGTCTAAGATTTCCTCTAAGGGCTTAACATAAACATCACCGGCGAAATCCATTGTACTAAAAAGTTGTGGCATCTTTCTTTTGTATGTAAAGAATATTGTTTCAGCATCAATGTCGGCGTAGTGGTGTGTGATAATATCCCGCATCCCCTTTGCCTTTTTCCAATCAACATCTGGGTAATGTGATAAAAAGTTTTGATCTGTAATTTTGTCCAGATTTTGAGAACTTTGCACAACCTCCCCGATTTTCTCTGACCGGCTCAGTCATCATCTCACTTTTATGTTAAAATTCGTATTATCTATTTGATTTTATTGGCTATTCGTGATATTATTGTCTCAATAAAAATTAACCAGAAGGCAAAATGGCCTACAAAAAAATCGATAACTATTTTTCCTTTGCTGACATCGCTATTCAAAAAAATGCCGATAAAAACAGATCATTAATATTCCTCAACAGGGTTAAATCTACAATTGACTGGGACCCTGTACAGCAGATGCTTATAAAATTCTATAACATCGGCAAGTCCAAAGAAGGTGAAAGGGCTTATTCCCCCCTGCTTTTGTTCAAGTGCATGCTGCTTCAAAAATGGTTTCAAATCAAATCCGATCCAGAGCTTGAAAGCCAGATCAATGACAGGATCTCTTTCAAGTCGTTCCTTGATCTGCCTATGGATTGCCCTTCTCCTGATCATAGTACTTTTTCACGCTTTAGAAAGCGCCTTTCCAAAGATGCCATGGTTCAAATTAACAGTATACTCCTTAAACAATTCTACCAACTGGGTCTTAAAGTCAA
>CAJXJU010000339.1 GCA_913055195.1 uncultured Desulfohalobiaceae bacterium
TCCTCAAAATCCTCAAATTCCTGGCCTCTGTCTATTTCGTTGACATCCTTGGCTTCTGCATCATGGGCAACCACTTTCATCTTCTGGTGCAAACCTATCCCCAGGAAGACATCTCAGATGATGACGTCATTCGCAGCTTTGAAATCTATTATAAAGACAAAAACCGCATCCTGACACAGGATCAAATCCCCCATTTCAGGCAAAAATGGACCAATCTCTCTGAATTCATCAAAGAGTTAAAACAAAAGTTTACCTGGTACTACAACAAAACCTACGACCGCAAAGGCTATTTCTGGTCTGACAGGTTCAAAAGCGTAATCGTGGAAAAAGGCTATACTTTAATTAATTGTCTGGCTTATATTGACTTGAATCCCATCAGGGCAGGTATAGTTCAGAAACCTGAAGATTATCGCTGGTCATCCATGGGATATCTGGCCAGAACAGGCAATAAAGATGGATTTCTCAGTCTGGATTTTGGCTTGAAACAATATGAAATAGACGATGTGGAGGAGCGGTTTCGTATGTACCGGGAATATGTGTATGAGCATGGCTGTCTGGAAACTCCAAAAGGCGCATCCATAAATGAAGAAACAGTTAAAAAAGAACGCGAGAAGGGGTTTAAATTTACCACAGCAGACCGTTTGTTGTACAGGACGAGATATCTGACAGAGGGAGTATTTTTGGGCAGCAGCCAGTTTGTCAAAGAACAGTTTCAACGGTTCAAGGATAAATTAAAGATAGAAAAAGACCGCCAACCGCATAAAATATCAGGCTTTGAAAATATCTATTCTTTCAGGCAAACGCCATAATATTGCCAAAGTATAGTTATTGAAAGAATTTATTCATTTTCCTCCCTATTTTACACCCGGATTCGCGACCTTTTACCCCTTTATTGTTCTGTAAGTTTTTACTTTTACCTACTATAAAACCGTGTAGTTCAACTTGATGAACTAACTCTGATGACCACCCCGGGCTGAGCTAACGTCTATTCTAAAATTTCTCCTGTCCCTTTAATAAAATAGGGAGCGGAGTCTATTTCCGCCCCAGAAGTATTGTATCAACGAAATTTTAGTGCGATTGGCCTGGGATGCACACCTTTACCCCCTTATCTCTTTGTCCAGATGTTTTAAAATTTTGGCCAGAATTCCCCATGCTGTAACACCTATGTACTCCCAGCGCAACCTGTCTTTATTGATACCAAACTCTTTTAAAGTATCCTGAAGTAATTTAATTCTCTTATCCTGAATATAATTGCCCCATAAATGATGGCAATTTTTAGGCGGACAGCCAGCTACAACAATTGCATCGGCTTTGTTTTTAAAGAGAATTTCTGTAAGTACATCAGGATTTAATGAGGCAGAACATCTGATTCTTATGCTTCTGAAACTTTCAGGAAGCTTCAACCCCTTAACCCCCATTAAATCCCCGGCACCATAGGAACACCAGTAACATAAAAATGCCAGGATCCGTGGTTCTCCTTCTGGAAGATGTTTAAAAGCAGCATCAACCATCTTTAAAATCTGGTAATCTTCCAGATTCACAAGCTGTATGGCTTTTGAAGGACAGGTAGTGTAACATAAACCACATCCCTTACAAAAAGCCGGGTCAATCTTTATAGAGCCAGTAAAAGGCTGATTTTTCTCCACATTAAACTCAGTAGAGAAAGAAATATTTCCTTTCTCATCCCTGATACTGATAGCACTGTGCGGACAAACCGGTACACACATGCCACACCTGGAACATTTATCTTCAATGGTTTTTGAGACAAATTTTTGAGAATAAGTTTTCAAGCTTTGATATGCCTTTATGGCTGCCGCGCTACCGGATTCTATGCTTTCCTGAACATCCTTAAACCCTTTGGCCGCTCCTGCCACAAAAACCCTGTTGACATAACTTTCTAAAGGTCTCACTACCCTGGGCTGAAATTCCAGAGGAAATCCAAATTCATCTGTCTGCAGCCCAAGCATTTTAACAAGCCTTAAAGGTGACGGAATAAGCGGTTCAGCCAGAACAACCAGATCAGCCTCAAACTCACCCTGGTCTGTAATCACAGTCAACCAGTCATCCCCTTCAATCTTTTCAACTTCAGCCTGGATATACTCAACTCCTCGTTCTTCAGATGTTTTTCTAAAAAATTCTGCTCCTCTGCCAGTTGTGCGCAGGTTTTTATATAGAACTGTTACTTCTGTACCCATAAAAAATTGCGACAATCTAAAAGCATGTTTTGCTGTAATAGAACAGCAAAGTCTGGAACAATAACCAACCTCATCTTTTTGACATAAAACAAAAACAATGCTCATGGGCGGTTTACCATTAAAACGATTGGCTACCAGCCTTTCAAACTCCATCAAAGTAATGACATTTGGTTTGTCATAGCTTAACTTTTTGTATTGGCTCATATCCTGGGTATTAAAGCCAGTAGCAAGAATAACAGAGCCAAAATCTTTTTCCATGATTTTTGATTTTGCATTTAGATCTATCGCCTTTGTAGGACAGATTTTGACACATTCACCACACATATTGCAGGCCGAACTTATGATATGATAAGTATCAGGCATGGCAAGGGGAAAATCTTTGTCAATG
>CAJXJU010000340.1 GCA_913055195.1 uncultured Desulfohalobiaceae bacterium
CATTTCTTTGCAACTGATTATACAATTCTATATTCAGGCCAAAACTTACTCCCTTAACAGGCAAGGAAGCACTGCCCTTAAACAAGCCTAAGCTCAAAGGCAGTCTCTCCATAACTTTTGTCAGCCATGATTTCTGTTCCTCTCTTATGGGCTGAAAATATATATCCAGAAAATCCTTATAATTGACTATAGCGTATCTTCTAAAATTTACATAATTAACATAAATCTTTTTATTTTTCTCAAGTATATTTTCAATAATATATTCCATCAAAGTTGTTTTGCCTGATGACTTAGGGCCATAAATAAATAATATCTTACCTGGCTCCTGTTGGAACCTATTCAACAAAAACTGTTCTTCCCTTTCCCTATCCACAAATGGCCATCCTCTATATTCATTTATGCGCATCTATTCACTCCCTATTATAGTAATCGCCTGCAAAAAATCATTTTTTATACGCAACTCTTAAATAATAAGTCTACAAATACTGATATACACAACTTGAATATAGTATTCCATTAATGTTTATCTGCCCATGTAAGGCAGGAAATAAATTTTCTTCAGCCAGAAAATAAATAAGACAATGATAAAAAAACGGATACATCTCCATTTCTTCTGGCTCTAAGCTGTCACTTAAAAAAGAAAGTAAATTCACTTTGTTATTTTTTTGAAGCTCATCTTTGAAAAGTAAGGCTAGTTCCCTGCCCCTTTGCAGTAAAACCAGAAGATCATCCTCTGGAACATCCTCAGGTGGTGAAATATCAGGCAAAACAGTTGGCCTGAGTTTTCGTTTTCTGGGTATCTCTATATTTTTTTGTGCTGGCAAATAAGTTTTGCGTAAACAAAGGGGGTGTAAGGGAAACCAGGTTAAAATTTTTCCCTGCATTTCAATTAATCTGTCCAGATGACGCAGGTTAATGCGGGCTGTGATGGCTGTAGTGCGGTTGACAAATTCTGTTAAATCCAGGGCTACTTCTTCGATCTGATCTTTTAACAAACCAAGGGAATCAATAGCAGCACATACCATATCATCCATCTGGTGCATTTGATGCTGCACAAAATAGTGTTCCCGCTGACGCAACTCTGTTAAAATATGATTATAACTTGAATATGGCCCCAGAACTTCTGTCATTTCTGCAATAGCAGTTTGCAGACCTTTTAATTCCTGTAAAAATATACTCAGCCCCTGTTCTTCTCCCTGTTTTATAGCCTGGCGAATCTTATCTTTGAGCTGTGCTCCTTCTTCTCGAATCTTTACAATTTTATTCATTATTGCCGCTGCCAGATTAGTAAAAGTGTGCTTTAAAAAATCAGCCAGTTTGTCATGTTGATCCGATGTTATTTTTGAAAGTGTCACATACAGGGTATAAAGATGACTCTCTATATCTGAACGATTTTGTAGATCTTCCTGAACCAGGCTCTTGACTA
Organism: uncultured Desulfohalobiaceae bacterium; assembly: GCA_913055195.1. Lineage (GTDB taxonomy): Bacteria > Desulfobacterota > Desulfovibrionia > Desulfovibrionales > Desulfonatronovibrionaceae > Desulfovulcanus. The sequence goes on from CAJXJU010000340.1 coordinate 1,427, forward strand.
TGGCTGTTGCAAGGCTTGAAAAGTAATAATGGCGCTGACTGTCAGTTACCAGTAAAAAACCACGGCGCAACAGCCTTTCTAAAATTGAGGAAGGACGTTTATCCTTTTGTTCTGTTAAGTTGAGTGCCTCAGCCGCCAGTCTCTCCATTTTATCCCAGCTAAGGGGTGTCACCTTGCCTTCAACATACTCATACATCAAAAACAAGGTGAGCATATCTTCTCTATTTAAAACAATCCCTTCAGGGTACCTGCGCACAAGCTCAAGCGCATAAACGCGATAATCAACAGCTTCTTTCTCTATATCCTGCAAAGCCATGTTTTTATCCATGTCTTGAGATGTCTTCAATAGGATGCATACGCCAGGAAGGTACAGCGGATTAGTGGTCAGTTTGAATAACTTGTTAATGGAATTATTTAATTCATGTTATTTCATCAATAAATTCTCCTGGTGATAAAATATCAATATCTATATATTTTTTAATAGATTTTAAATGCTTGTCTCCAGAAATAATTATCTTACAATCCAAGGCAACAGCACATTCTATAAATTTATTGTCATCTGGATCATCTTTTACAACCGATAATTTTGGTGTTTGTGTCGTAAAAATGGAATGATAGTTTTCCGCAAACAATCTCGTTAGCTTCTTGATTTCATTCTCATCGACGCCAAGACGAATTAACACCTCTATATACTCTTCAACTATCTCCTGCGACAAACATAAAGTGATTTTTCCCTCCTTCCATAAATCAATTATTTTTCTTGGTACACCGCCAAAAAACGATGAAATAAAAATATTTGTGTCAGCAACAACTTTTTTCATTGCGTGACCGTACTTCTTTAATTGCTGAATTAATATCAGATAATGTTATGTTGTTATCAAACATTTTTTTGCCAATTCTATCCCATAAATTGTCTATGTATGATCCCATGTCTCGCTCTTTTGTATATTTTTCCAAAAGTTCACGTACCAACTCACTAAGACTTTTTCCCTCTTTCTTAGCCAACTTAGTAATCTTCTCTTTCAATCCTGGATCTAACCTGATAATCATTTGCGTTGACATAACTCACCTCATATCATTTAACCTACTGTTATGAGTCGCCTGCAAAAAGTCAAAACTCGCAAATTACAGCTAGCGGGGACAGGCG
>CAJXJU010000341.1 GCA_913055195.1 uncultured Desulfohalobiaceae bacterium
GGCTCAATCTTTATGAGGAAGAGTTTCTTTCTGATTATGACCGGGAGCTGATCAAGGTTCAAACATCAGGATATGCTGTTGGCCGGGCCAATGGACTGTCTGTGACTGCTATTGGTGATTTTGTTCTTGCCCTGCCTCACCAGATATCCTGTACGGTTGGTGTTGGTCACGGAGGAATTATTGATCTGGAACGCGAAGCCGAACTGGGTGGCCCCATACACACCAAGGGAATGATGATTCTAAAGAGCTATTTGCAAAATCTCTTTGCCCAGGACAAGCCCCTGGTTCTAGCTGGCAGTTTATGTATTGAGCAAAGCTATGCCCAGATTGATGGTGATTCCGCGTCAGGGGCTGAACTGGCAGCCCTCCTGTCTGCCCTCGCAAACATACCAATCAACCTTTCTCTGGCTTTTACCGGAGCAATTAGCCAGTCTGGTGCAATCATGGCCGTAGGAGAAGTAACCCGAAAGGTGGAAGGCTTTTTCGAAGTTTGCAAACGCAGAGGCCTCACTGGCGAACAAGGGGTGATCATTCCTGAAGATAATATAACCCATTTAATGCTCAAAGAAGAAGTAGTACAGGCCGTCAAAGAGAATAAATTCCATATTTATGCCGTGGAAAATATCGAACAGGCCATGGAGATTCTGACCGGAGTCAAAGCGGGCCGCCTATTAAAAAGAGGAGGCTTCTCCAGGGGCTCCATCTACTGGGCAGTAGATAGAAGACTGCGCGAATTGGCTTATCTGGCTGAACAAAAAGTTAGACGCTCAAAATCAGGTTCCCCCATGGCAAGGTAAATATTCGCTATAGCCTTAAGGTAATCAGCCATGGCCTGGGTCAGATTAGCTTCACTACTGGCCAGGCCGAACTGAGCGTCCAGGACATCAGTGTTGGTTCCAACCTGGGCCTCGTATCTGGCCCTGGCCAGGCGATAACTTTCTCTGGCCTCTTCTACACCCTTTCTGGCCACTACAATCCTTTGCGCTGCCTCTTTTATCTTTAGATAAGCAGCTTTGACCTCAAAAGAAATCTGATTCTGTAAATTTTTATATTCAGCCTCAAGCTCAGAAACCCTGTGCCTGGTCTGTCTATAAGTATAATATGTTTTTCCCCATTCAAACAGCTTCCACTGCAAACTTACGCCAGCCCGCCATTCACTCGGCCTTTGAAACTTACTACCGTCAACTATAGGCTCATCACCATAACGGTAATAATTCAAATCTGCTCCCACCTGAGGATAAAAACTGCTCGCAACTATTTTACTCTCTTTGCTGGCTAAAAGAATGCTTTTGCTGGCCAATTTCAAATCCGGTCTATTTTTTTGCGCTTTTGCCAGGCACTCTTCAAGACCAAGAACAAAAGGCACAAATTCAAGGGTACCACTATAGTGAACATCTTCATTCACATCCAGATTAAGCAAAAAGTTCAATCTAGCCCTCTGGGTCTGCACAGCATTCTGCGCTACTAATAAACCCTGCTCGGCCTTAGCCAATTCTACCTGAGCCTGAAGCACATCCAATTTGGGCTTCAGGCCAACATCATGAAAAGCCTGGCTAATTTTGAGGTGGGATTTCAATCGCTCAAGGCTCAGGCGTGCGCTTTTAAGATTTTCTTTAGCTTGTAGCAGATCAAAAAAAGACTGTCGTATTTCAAAAACAAGTTGCAACCTTGCCTGTTTAAGTTGCAGCATCGCCTGATCTTTAGCTAAAAGCGACTTCTCATAATTGCTCAATAGATTAAATCCAGTAAACAACGGCAGATGGATATTTAAATTTAAAACCCAGTTTTCCTGATCTCCAACAGCTATCCCATTCTGTTCAGGTTCACGATCCAGATGAATATAAGAATAGCTCGTGCTTAAACTCGGCCCAAATGCGCCTTTGGCTGACTTGATCCCTTGTTCAGCTCCAAGTAAATTTTCTTTAATCGCGAGAAGAGATGGATTATACTCAAGCCCTCTCTTAATTGCTGCATTCAGGTCAAATGTCTTGCTATCCACCTGGTCCAACTGTTTAACAGAGCCAGCCCTGTGGAATCCCGCTTCGCGGGGCTGAGTCTGACAGTATTCCACAGGGCCAGCCCATAATGCTGAAACAGTAAGCAGGGCCAGGGCAAATCCTCGAAACACATTATTGAAAATTCTCACAAAAACTCCTTCTGGCATAAAATTAAAAAACTTGCTAAAACTTAAAACATGGTTCGACCAAAGTTAAGGGCTTTTTAAAGCTTCGTCAAAAGAAAAATTATCAGGGCAATCGCACCAAAATTCGAAATCCGAATATCAAAATTCGAAACCACAGCACCAACCGAGCACCTGATATTTTTCTTTAGATGACAAAATTTAGATGAGATAGCCCTGGATTGCTCTGGAAAAATTATTGCATTGACTTTAAAAACGGCTTATAGGTTGTCCTGGTTCCTGAGCCAGGGCAAAGTTATAGTTAATTTAAAATAGTTAAAAATTTTTAATCAAGGGGGAAAATATGTTTGCGGGAGTCTGCTTATTAATGGGGCTTGCTGTTGTGGGCATTATCATCACATATTTCCATATCGAACATGGCCCGGACAGTGA
>CAJXJU010000342.1 GCA_913055195.1 uncultured Desulfohalobiaceae bacterium
TTTCCTGAAAACTGGATATTCTGACAATTTGGCTTTGTAATTAGCTGAAAACATTGAACATTTTTTCAACTCAGAAAGTTGAGTTTATAATTAATTGTCCGCATGCAGCACTTATATCCTGACCTTTACTCTTACGTAAAATCGCAGTCATGCCCTTGGACCAGAGAATTTGTTCAAATTTTAAAATATCTTTTTTCTCAGGAGCACTATATTTTGAATTCGGGCCGGGATTATAAGCTATGAGGTTGATTTTGCATTTTACTCTTGAAAGCAGGCGAACTAATTGTCTGGCATGTTCAGGCCTGTCATTTACGCCGCCCAGCAAGACATATTCGATAGTGATTCTCTCCCGTCTGGGCAATGGATAATCTGCCAGAACAGATACCAATTCTTTTAAGTCCCATCTGGCCGCTTTGGGCATAATCTTTTGTCTCAGTTCCTGGGTCGGCGCGTGCAGAGACACCGCTAAAAGCGCCAGTTTAGATTGTCCAAATTCTTGCAGAACCCCTTTTATTCCGACAGTAGATAAAGTTATTTTGCGTCTGGAAAAGTTGAGACCCAGAGGATGATTTATAATTTGCAGGGCCTTTTTAACTTCTTTCCAGTTGAGAAGGGGTTCTCCCATGCCCATAAAGACCAGATTGGTCAAGTGTCCGGGAGTATTTTTTTTCTGTGCTGTTGCCGCTCGCGCTAAATAGTCCTGGGCCACCAGGATCTGGGCGGCAATTTCATGGCTTAGCATATTGCGTTTAAAGCCCATCTGGCCGGTGCTGCAAAAAGTGCAGGCCAGCGCGCACCCTACCTGGGAGGACAGGCATAGAGTGTAGTGATCTTTTTCCGGTATGAGGACGGTTTCGATTAATTTTTCATCCTCAAGGGACAACAAAAATTTGACTGTTCCGTCGCTACTTTCTTTGATCTCCCTGATTTCGGGCCAGATAATGTTAAAATTTTGAGCAAGAATTTTTCGCAAGGGCTTTGAGAGATTGGTCATCAGGGAGAAATCCCGTACCCTTTTGGCCCAGATCCAGGACCAGATTTGTTTGGCCCTGAATTCTTTTTCCCCCCTGGCTTTAAACCAATTAGAGATTTGATCAAAACTTAAACTTAAAATATTATCCTTTATGATAGTCTCTCCTTGTCTTTGTAATTGCGAACAAATGCAATGGCCTCATCTATATTGGTCACGTCGCCGGCAATTTGTGCCTGGAGCAATGCGTCGCGGATTAATCCGACCAATGGACCGGGTTTAATGCCTGTATGTTCCATAATCTGATGGCCGTTGAGCAGAGGTTCAAGCATTTCCTCGCTAATTTCAGCACGATCAAGCATTTTAAGGTTATGGTTGAATTCTTTGTAACTGCCATTTCTGGCCTTGATATCAGCGCGTACCATTTCAATGAGCCGGGGATATTCATCCAGGCTTTTAAATTTGCGGATACCTTTATCAGTGAGCATAAAATGGAAGCGCATGTGATGGCGCACAAGGTGACAGATAAGATCAATGTCTTCGGGATCAAAACGAAGTTTCTTTAATATTTTTCTGGTTACTTTGGCGCCCACCTGGTGATGTTGATAAAAGGTCATCTGTTCTTCAAAGACTTCACCAGTATAAAGTTTGCCAATATCGTGAAAAAGGCAGGCCAGTGTGCCATACCAGTCATAGGGAAGTTCTTCCGGGTAATGACGCATGACCTGAATAGTGTGCTCCCAGACTGTTTCTTCGCCTTCTTCAGGATTTTTGATGTGTTTTACCCGGCTTAAAGCTGCCAGTTCAGGGATGAGACCGTGCAGGAGCATGGTGTCAAATAATAGTTGAACAAATTTCCACATATTTTCAGCTTCTACCTTGCGCCATTCATCCATTATATCTGAAATCGAGACATAGTCCAGCACGTTTCTGGACGCCCTGACAATGGCCAGCCAGGTGTTGCCCTCGATGGGCAGATGGTAATTGGCAGAAAAGCGGAGGGCACGTATGGCTCGCAGGTAATTTTTCTTCAAAGTTTGATCAGGAATGCCTTTCAGGCGAATCTGGCCAGAATCCATATCATCAAAGCCATGATAGTCGTTTCTGGCAGAAGGTAGATAAGGGCAGGTCATGCTGAAGGGGAAGTCTCCTTCCTCTACTACCTGTTTAAGCAATCTGGGCGTTAATTTGACAAGGGTGGTTTCTGGAGGTGAAGATTCAGCAGTATTAGCAGGATAAAAATAAAACCTGACTTCTCCCTGTTCCAGAATGGCTATTTGAGATTCATGATCTGGTTTTTTTATTTGAGGAAATATTTTGGCCAGCGGTTCAAACTCTATGTCCGTACAGATGTCAATTATCAGTTGCTCTCCCTTAAGGGCCTTTTTTTGTAATGGCGCATTAATGATATACGCGTCATATCCATTGCGCATAATTGTTTTGCAGATTGAAATAGCGTCTTTTATAGGTTGAGGCATAATGGATTCTCCTTTTTTAAATTTTCAACTCAACTTTCTGAGTTGAAAAAATGTTCAATGTTTCAGCTAATTACAAAGCCAAATTGTCAGAATATCCAGTTTTCAGGAAACGATC
>CAJXJU010000343.1 GCA_913055195.1 uncultured Desulfohalobiaceae bacterium
AATTGCATTTATTAGATATTCCATTAGATAAACAAAAAGATATGTATATGAACCTTGATAGGGAATTTCAAAAGGCTCATAATAAATTATCTTTGTTAAAATTTGATGATGATTTATTTTTAGTAGTTTATGATATAAAAGCATATTCACAAGATCCGTTTGGTATAACTAAACGAACGGAGTATATGGAATCTATATTAAGAGATATACGTAGTAAAGAGTTTAATGATGTTGCGAAAATCAATCTTATTTTTAGGCATAATTTAAGTTCCTTTATGTTCTGCACAGATCCGTTAGGGATGAGTGCATGAATTTGTAATAGTTTTTAGAAAGATTTGTTTAAATTGTTGTTTATTCTCGGAGCTAAATTTGACTTCTGCTTTCAGAGCCAGCAGGTAAGGATAGGTAAATTTTTTTAATTTAGGCGCATCCTTTGTAGTGCAAACTATATACTTGATATTTTTTTTATGGACAAGTTGAAGAAGATTGTCAAAGTCTTTTTTGTCAAAATGATAATGGTCAGGAAAAGAAATATGTTTTTGAGGAGGATAACTCAGAAAATAGGTTACAGAGGAAAACACCTTCTGGGGATTAGCAACTGAGGTGATTAAAATATAAGGTTCGTTGTTTAAATGTGATAATCTGGCCCTGGTTTTTAAGTTGATAAGCTCGGTGGGATAAATGGAAAAGTAAAAAATAGGTTTGTTAAATCGTGCTAGCTTCCGGGATGCATGGCCTGTCAGTATTGCTTTATCCCTGTCCCAGGTATTGATTAAAAAAATATCAGCCCGTTTAAGGGCAATTTCTGATTCTCGCCATGACCCAGCCGGGATAACCTTATTCCACTGAGTTAGAATATCCTCTGGCGAAAACAGGACTAAATTGAGGTGTCGTTTTACTTTCAGGTGTTGAAAACCATCATCCAGTATAAATATATCCGGGTTAAGGTGCTTCAAAGCCCATTTGCCTGCTCTTGTACGGTCCGGGTCAATTATTATTCTGGCCTGGCTGGATGTTCTGGCTAAAAGCAATGGTTCGTCACCAGAAGTTGTTGGTTCGTCATCTGGTTGCACCAGATAGGGATAGGTCGGTGGATTGGCTTTATAGCCCCTGGTTAGAATGACTGGACAGAGTCCATGCTGGAGAGAGAATTTGATAAGATACTGACAAAAGGGAGTTTTGCCTGTTCCGCCCCAGGAAATATTGCCTACAGAGATACAGGGTATTGGAGGTGTCCAGCCATGATTGGCTTTAATCCAATAGGCAGCCCTGAGCTTCATGCATAATCCATAAATGAGGCTGATGGGTTTTAGTAAGGGATAGAGTTTTTTTTGCCAGGAAATAAAATCGGGCATGGTGGTTTGATTTGGGTGCATCCGCCAGTAGCGGGAAAGCACCAATTTTAACCATACTTCGGGGACAGGCGCAAGCGCCTGTCCCCGCCACGAAAACACATTTGCGGCAAGTCCATCCAGGTTGCTAACGATCATCCCGCTACTGGCGAATGCACCCGTTTGATTTCGACGTTCGAGGTTAATTATTATTAAACAGCATGATAAAAATACGCAACTAAAGTCTTAAAACCTCGAACGTCGAACCTCGAACGAACTTAGTCGCGGGTCTGGCCTAAAAAGCGCAGAAGCATGAGAAAAAGGTTGATAAAGTCAAGATAGAGCGTCAAAGCGCCCAGAATTGTGCCCCTGCGTATAGCCAGAGAATCATCCAGTGGGGCTGTTTCACCCATCACTTTTAATTTCTGGGTATCATAGGCAGTCAGACCGACAAAGACAATTACACCTATAGCGCTAACCACAAAATTTATAGTCGGACTTTTGAGAAAAATATTGACAATTGAGGCCAGAATAATGCCAACTAAACCCATAAAGAAAAAGCTGCCCCATGATGTCAGGTCTTTTCTGGTGGTCAGCCCATAAATGCTCATGGCTCCAAACATGCCGGCACAAACGACAAATGTGGATGCTATGGATGTGGCAGTGTAAATTAACAGGATGGCTGAGAGGGTAATGCCGTTAAGCCCGCTGTAAACAAGAAATAAGGTTGTTGCCGTCCCCGCGGACAGGCGGGTAATTCCTCCGCTGATAGCGACCACCAGCATGACTTCGCCAATAATCAATCCCCAGAAAAGCAAGGGATTGCCAAAAATGGCCTGGATAAGAGTTGGGGATGATGCCACAAAATAGGCCACCAGGGCTGTCAGGCCAAGGCCCATAGCCATCCACTGGTAAACCCCGCGCATAAAGACGTTAAGTACTTCGGTTCGTACTTTCGGGGTGGAATAGGTGCGAAAGTCTGCCATTACTTCCTCCTTTATTTTATAAAGTAATTTCAGTTTTTGTAACCTGAAAATCTTTGTTGTGAATGAAAGCGTTTTTTATTAAATTTATGTTTTCCAGCTAGCTAATATGGGCATTGTTTTTCAAGATGTCAAATGGTATTTGATCTTAGTCCTCGCTTAGAAGAGTCGCCTGCAAAAAGTAAATTTTTCCGTGCGGGGACAGGCGAACGGGCGTT
>CAJXJU010000344.1 GCA_913055195.1 uncultured Desulfohalobiaceae bacterium
CAGTAATGGGCAGCCCCTGGAGGGCGGTTCTGGAGATGACGTGATAGACAGCGGGTTGGTCAGTGACCAGCATGCGTGGAATGCGTGGCATGGCAGATACCTCCTGTAAGATTGAAGTTGAACTGAATGTTAAAGGAAAATAGAGGAGCTGTCAACTGATTTCTCCTGTCCCAATTTATCTAAAAGCAGGGAAAATTCTGGCTAAAAAATAAATTATCCCTGCTAATTTTTGTTGATGTCTTAAATTAGCAGGGATAATTTATTTTGTTCTGGATATTAAAGGGGGGAATGAAGGCCGACTCAGTTAAATCCATTGAGTAAAAAGTTTGAGATATAAGGGGCAAGTTTGACGCCGATGATAACAAAAATTGCAATAATGAATGTTTCCAGGCCAGCTTTCAAGCTGATCTGTTGCATGAGAAGGGCAGAAGCAAAATCGGTTAAGATGCAGAAGGCTAATGCACCATATAAACCATATTTTGCAAAAATATAAACCATCATAAGAATAAAAGGGATGGCTATAATACTTCCCATAAGGGTAGTTGTCAGTAGTGGAATATTAGTATGCCTGGATAGCATATAGACCATCCCTGCCATTCTTGGACAAATTATAAAAAGAGCTAAGGCTAAACTTGACAAAAAAAATTGCTTTTGCATATTATTTTTCCTTTTTTAGAAAAATTTTGCAATCATTTTAAGTGCAAGAAGCAAGACAATAATGGCTAAAAATCTCTTTACAGTAGCAGGTTTAAGTCTTTTTTGCATGAAATGAGTGCCTAAGTATCCACCAATATATGCTGTTATTCCTACTGAAAGAATTAATAATGGATCAATGAATCCCATTGCCCAGTAGGCCAGAAAACCTGTAAAAGATAAAAAAGGCACTACTGATGCGGTTATAGTTGTTACTTTTTTTGGATTAAAGCCCAGAAATATCATAAAGGGTGAAATAAGGGCACCTCCACCTACTCCCAATAAGCCTGAAAGAAAACCAGCTATCGAACCAATGGCTATTAGAGGTAAAAGAGGGCGATCTTCTCTGTATTGGTCTTTATATTTTGAACTTTTAAAGAAAAGCATCATATTGCCAGAAAAGATAAGAAAAAGGGTAAAGAGGATCAGAACTGTTCTGGTAGAAACAAGCGTGGATGTATAAGCGCCAACTGGTGATAGTGTAATAGCTGAGATGATAATAGGCAGGCCAAGGCGGAAGTCCAGTCTTTTGTGCTTGATGTTGGAGATGCTGGCGCCAGTCATGCTGAGGGTATTTATAAAAAGACAGGTGGGCTTGGCTTCATTTAAGGGAAAGCCAAGCCAGTGAAGAATTGGAACCAGAACCAGGGCTGAACCAATCCCTCCCATGGCAAAAAGAAAGCTTAAACCAAAGGAGAGAACAGGAACCAGAAAAAGGAGGGTATTGTCCATTTGTCCATGCTCCTTTTAGTCTTGTTGTCTTTTGTAAATAGGGCCAGGCTTGAGCACAGAGGCCAGGTTTTCTGTGGTAGCGTGCAATATTTTTACCTCATCAAATCCTTTGGCCAGTAAATAGGGATAGACGATTGCCGCCCGAACAATGGATGAACAAAAGATAATTATCAGTTTGTCTTTGGGCAGCTCGTTCAAACGCTCAGGCAGTTCATTGACCGGAATATGCAGGGCAAAAGGAAAAGGCAGGAGATTGACTTCTTCTGGAGTGCGAACATCCAGGAAAATGGCCTTGTCTTTTTTCCCAATTAATCTGGCAGCTTTTTCCATGCCAATGGTATGCTGACCTGAGCCAAAAAAGTTAAAGTCCATTTTTCTTAAAATGTTTTCCAGATTTTCCATGCTAACCTCCTTATTTTTTTATAACCGCCTTTAGTTCCTCATAACCGGGATATTTCCCCTGAAATACTATCGTATCATTAATTAAAATTACAGGTAGCCCATCATCACCTTGTTCCTGCAGAATTTTGGCAATTTCTTTGCGCTCGCGAAAGCGGCTCAGGTGCAGGTTAAGGGAATAGATGAGGTAAGTTATGTTGTCTTTGTATTCCGCTTTAAGTTTTAGGAGTGTTTGTTGCAATTTTTCCAGCTTTTTATCTGGTTTTACTCCTCTCATACAGGTAGGGCAGCCCAGAAAAGGAACATAGATTTCTATTTCTACTGCGGCCATCTGGTTTGTCCTCCTATTCTAACCAACTTATTACTTCGTGTTTGCCGGGGACCTTACCTGTGCATTTGACCTTACCATTAATTACAATTCCAGGAGGGGTAAGCACTCCAAAACTGGCCATTTGTTGTAAGTCATTAATTTTTTCAATTTTTGCATTGATACCTGCCTCTTGCACTGCTTCTTCTACTATTTTGGCTGTCTTTTTGCAGGTAGGACAGCCCATGCCCAGAATTTTGATTTCCATAGAACCCCCTTAAATGAGTCGCCTGCAAAAAGTAAATTTTTCCGTGCGGGGACAGGCGAACAACGATAGCGAGCGTTGTGACGGTTGTAACTATTTGAAATCATTAGCC
>CAJXJU010000345.1 GCA_913055195.1 uncultured Desulfohalobiaceae bacterium
TTCGCCTGTCCCCGCAAGCTGTAATTTGCGAGTTTCGACTTTTTGCAGGCGACTCGGATATCAGGAGTTCCTGACTTTTATGCAGAAATTCCTGCATTATTCTTTTCTGCTTTTTGCCCTCTTCAAGCCAGGTTTCTTCATTTGCAAAGAAATCCCGGTCTGGCAATCGTTCGATATAGAGTAGCTTGATCAGAAAGCCCGGACAATTTCCAGCGACCGAGCCTGCATAGGATACAGCGCGAGTTGAATTTTCCGAACCATCAACAGCAATGAGTATTTTTTTTATCTCCATGTCCATCTCCTTTCAGGCTTTAATTTTTTTTGATTAATTGCAAACAGGCACGTAAGTCTTTGAGAAATTCATCTGTAGTGTCATAAAACACATTGGTTCCGCAGGAGAAATGAAGCAGCATCCAGTTGAGTTCTTTGGGGATATAAGGGAAAAGCTTGCCCAGATTGGCCAATCTGTTGCGGAACAGAAGAAGATAATCGTCTTGCTTTAGAGATGCGAGGGCGTCGGCTGGAAATCCAAAATCAGGTAAATTTTGGGGAGTGTAGTAATTTTTCCCCACCAGATAGAGTAAAAGTGCACCCAGACCAAAGATATCCAGACCAAAGGGATTTTCATAGAAGTCAAAGGTGTAATCAAAATCTATCCACCGGTATTGCTTTGTTTTTGAATCAACCCACAGGTGGTCTCTGCGGATATCACCGTGTTTTTCTCCGTGCTTGTGCAGAAACGCTATGCCTTCGCAGGCATCTATAAATTTTTCCAGAATTTCAGGCAAAAATTCATGGAAATAGGTTTTATGATCTGCCTGGATATTGTGTACGATTATATCCAGTCTTTTCCCTCTGATGACATCTATGATTCGAACATTATTTCCTGCGCTGTCGTCCATGGAAAATCCTTGCATGAACCGTTTGTCGCCCCGTACCAGGTCTAAGATGCGGGCTTCTTTGCGCGGACTTCTGTAGCAAGGTATCTGAGTTTCACCCATATTTAAGAAAAATTTTTCATAAAAGACGAGCTTCAGGATTTTTCGTTCGCCTGTTTCCAGGAGCTTACAACGCTTGACCCAATATTTTGGATCTTCAAGTCCAAAGGAACGCTCTACCTCATCGCGAAGAACCAGATAGTGTTTTCCTCGGATTTTGATTATATCGCCGTAGCTAATGCGCATAAAATCCGAGGTATCTGTGTATATCTTACCGTAACGGCCAATATAAGTTTCCGGCTGGAGCTGATCTATAAGCTCTTTAACTTCATTCATTATCTTGCCCTTTATTTTGCCTTTTGAGTGATTCTGGAATTTTTTTCTAGCGACAGAAAAGGCAGGGTTTGCTTATTTAAGGGTAGTTTAACTCTCTTTTAACCTAATAATGAATTTTTGCCAAGAGAAGATAGGATTTTTGTACTCTCTTTATGCTCAATTTCTAATGAAAAATGAGCGGAGGTGAAAAGAAGAAATGAGCTTCAATATGAGGAAATCGCAGGAGATGTGGGCATGGGATTAAAGGTTGATAATTGTTGGAAATTGTTTCATGAAAGGCGGCGTTGAACGGTCTGACAATAATTTACCAGAAGGGGTAAAAAATAAGATGAATAAAGAAATTATCATTTCTCCATCTCTTTTGTCCGCTGACTTTGGTCGTCTGGAAGAGGAGCTTGTTGCCCTGGAGCAGGCAGGTCTTAAATGGGTCCACTGGGACATTATGGATGGTATTTTTGTCCCCAATATCACCTTTGGCCCGCCAGTGATAAAAAAACTACGCTCAAGGTCCTCTCTTTTTTTTGATGTCCACCTGATGATAGACAGGCCAGAGCGTTATTTAGATGAATTTGTGGCTGCTGGAGCTGACCTTATCTGTGTACATGCTGAGGCCACTATCCATCTGGAACGTACAGTATCTGAAATTGCGAAAAAAGGAGTAAAGTGTGCTGTGGCTTTAAATCCAGCCACACCTCTATCCTGCGTGGAATATTTGATCCCCCAACTGGATATGATTTTGATTATGAGTGTAAATCCAGGCTTTGGAGGACAGAAATTTATTCCCTTTACGCTGAAAAAGATAGAAAAATTGGCCCAAATGATTAAGGAGGCCGGGGCTAACACTTATATTCAGATAGATGGAGGAGTAAGCCCGGAGAATGTTGGACAATTGGCAGGGCTGGGAGCCAATGTTTTTGTGTCCGGGTCAGCCTTTTTTAACTTTCCGCCTTATGAGAAGAGATATAAGGAATTTTTAGCAGCCATTAGGTAAGAGATAAAGGGACAGGAGGATAAAATTATTTTGAGGAAGGTGGGGAGGTTTGAAGTGGCAAAGACAGGGTTGGCTAATAATACAAAAGAAGAAAATTTACGTTTTATTTAAGTTAAAAGTACGTTTTTTTCAGGATATGAACATTAGAAACTAATATTTTATATAGATGTTGAAAAAAACAAAAGAGAGAATAAGTAAAGAAGAGGGGAGGGAGAGATTTATTTTTTTATTATGGTGTT
>CAJXJU010000346.1 GCA_913055195.1 uncultured Desulfohalobiaceae bacterium
CCCTGATAATTCATACTATTTACTTCATCCTTGGGAGATGTTTAATCCATTTGATAATTCTGGTCAATTTGTAGGAATTAGAGGTATGAGTTACCATGGAGCAATGATTGGTTTTATAGTAGGTTCATGGTTTTTTGTAAGAAAATATAAAATCGATATTAGAAATAGTATTTTTGTAGGCGATCAAACATCTGATTCAATGAAGAGGCAAGCATGTATAACTCATCTTGATGTTCACCTAAAGGTATCCTTTTATTCAAAGTTTTATCATTAATTTCTCTGGCCAAACTATTAATTGTCCTGATTGGTTTTAATACTTTGCCGGCGATCATGTAACTTAACCAAACTAAAAAAATTGTTGTCGCCAATAATCCTACTGCAATACTTTGTATCAACTCGACAATATCTTCATCCAATTCTTCAATGGGCTTACCTACCTTTGTTACCTGACGTGTTTTGGTATTCAGGTCAATTGCATCAATCCTAAGATGAATATCCTTGTTTTCTCCGCTTCTTCTTAATAGTGCCCTGATTCTAGCCATTAACTCTGCCATATCAAAAGGCTTGGCCAGATAATCATCAGCGCCAGAGTCAAGGCCCTTAATTTTATCATCCACATCACCTTTGGCCGTCAACATAAGCACAGGAGTATTGATCTGGTTTTGTCGCATTTCCTTTAAAACTGTTAACCCATCAATCTTAGGCAACATAATATCCAGAAGAACAATATCATATAAATGTTCAAACAATTTATCCAATGCCTGCTCACCATCAGCTGCCGTATCAACTTTGTACTTTTCTTCCTGCAAAACATGAGTAAGTTCTTCCAGCAGGTCTAAATCATCATCCACAACAAGGATTTGCATCTGCCCTCCCTGATTTTGTGAGGAAAATTTATTTTTTTACCTCTTCTTAAATTTCTTTAAAAGAAGGACATAAATTCCAACAAAAACCAAACATAAAAATACAATGCCAATAGTGATCTCATGCAAGTATGTTGCAAAAACTTCTTGATTATTACCAAGCCAGTACCCGAGCAAGGCCAGAACAACTACCCAGATTAAAGCGCCAAAAGCCGTAAATAAAGAGAACAAAAGCATGTCCATCCTGACCAGTCCTGCTGGTAAAGAAATGTACTGTCTAATACCAGGTATCAAACGACCAATAAATGTGCTGATATGGCCGTGCTGCTCAAAAAAACTATCAGCCCTGGCGAGGGTCTTCTGGCTGATAAACATGTAACGGCCATACTTTTCAAAAAAAGGCCTGCCCCATTTGGCCGCCAGCCAGTAATTAAAAATTGCACCAAACAGACTCCCGGCAACACCTGCCAAAACGACCAGCCATAAAGACATGCGGCCCTGCGCGGCCAGATAACCAGCAGGAGGGACAACCACCTCGCTCGGAAAGGGAAAAAACGAGGATTCCAAAAACATTAAAACAACAATGCCAAAATATCCCCACTGACCAATAGTATTAACAAGCCAATCAATTATTTGCTCAAGCATATCTTCTCCTTATCTTTGCTAAACCGGGTGCATCCGCTCGTAGCGGGATTTCACAAATTTCAACCGTTATCTGGGGACAGGCCCAAGGGCCAGTCCCCAGTAATCAACTGCTTAGTTTTAAATCTCACTCGAAGACGCGACTATCCCGCTACTAGCGGATGCACCCTGCTAAACTTACCATTCCTTACAAATATTTATCCCCCAAAAACCATTGCCAGCAATTGGAGATATGGTGACGCCCTTATAGGGTGTTGTAAAATAATATGCGCTCAATATTCCAATTGCTGCTCCTCCAAGCACATCTTCCACATAATGTTTATCTGCATAAACTCTACTATAGCCAACAAATGCTGCCCCAATGTAAGCTGGTATTGATTTCCTCCATCCATAGCGTTTCTGTATAAACGCAGCACCCTGAAAAGCAAGGGACGTATGGCCAGACGGAAAAGAGTTATGATCGCTACCATCTGGTCGTTCTTTATCTATTGCCAACCTCAGACCATAAGTAAGACCTAGATTGGTGAAAAATGATTTATAAAATTGAGTTCTGCCTTCCTGGTCATCCATATAATATGTCATTCCATAGGCTGTTGCTGGAATCACAAGTTGCAAGGCATCTCCGGCTATTTCAATATTACTTTCCTGAGCACAGGATAATTTTGAAATAAAAAAAACAATAGACAAAAGTATTAAGAAAATTAAAGCCCATTTTTTATCTCTCATCTACTTTACCACCCTTTATTTTAACTAAATTTCTGATGTTTGGTATAAAAGCATATCCCAACCTAAAATAACAGAGTCCAGGCTGTCATTATTAAGTCTTTTAACTACTTCCTCTAAAAATGAAAATTTTCTTCCTTATCTCCTCAGTATCATCTCCATGCCCCGCTCATATATCATATTTAAAAATCTATTTAAAGAGTCGCCTGCAAAAAGTCAAAACTCGCAAATTACAGCTAGCGGGGACAG
>CAJXJU010000347.1 GCA_913055195.1 uncultured Desulfohalobiaceae bacterium
CGACTCTGTAACTGATTGAAAATATTGAACATTTTTTCAACTCAGAAAGTTGAGTCCTTTGATCAAAAATTAAAACTATTCTCCGATTTATCCCGGAATAGTCATAAAATCAGGAATCCTAGAAAATCTCTATTAATTCTTCTAATTTCTGGTTGATTTCTGACTTATCTTTATATTGTCTGATGATTTGTCCTTCTTTAAAAACAAAAAGATAATCAGCCAGTTTCTTAGCCTGAGCCAGGCTGTGGGAGATAACAAAAATCCAGAATTTTTTCCACAAATTACTTATTGAACTTATTATTTTTATTAATTAGAACCTCAATCCGTGAACTTCAACTTGTTCAACCGTCTGAAGTTCAGACAACTGGAACATCGCACGGGGACTATTCCCGTTTAGCGGTTTTGATTATCAGTTCACGGATTCAGGATTTAACATTAAACAAAGCAATCTTGAGAAAGGTAATTTCAACCCAAAGGAGGCGTGTATGCTTGTAAAAGACTGGATGACCAGCAAACCAATTAATCTAGGAGAAGAGACCACTGTGATTGATGCTGCTGAGATTATGTTTAAAAGTAATATTCGCCAGTTGCCTGTCATTGATGAGCAGGGGAAACTGGTGGGTATTGTTTCGGATCGCGATATTCGTGATGCTCTGCCTTCCAAATATTTGCCAGGTGATCTCCCTTCTGAGGATACAGGTGGTTTGCTTGCTTTAAAAGTCAAAGATATAATGACAATAGACCCAATAGTTACTCACCCCGATGAGACTGTCGAAAATGTGGCTTATATATTACAAAAGAATAAAATTGGCGGATTGCCAGTTCTCGATGAAGACAATAATCTGGTGGGTATTATTACAGAAGTAGATGTTTTCAGATATTTATGTGCTGTAACAGGAATTTCTTTTCCAGGCATTCAGCTTATCTTTAAATTACCAGATACTCCAGGGGCAGCAATTGATCTTTTAACAGATTTAAAAGGAGCAAAGATAAGACTTACCAGTGTTCTAACTTCTTATGAAAATGTAGAAGAAGGGTTTAGAAAGGTATCCATTCATATTCAGAGTACAGGTACGCATTCATTAGAATCTCTGGTTGAATATTTAAAAGAAAAATATGATCTCCTTTATTATGTAAATGATGGCAAGGCTATTGCTGTGAAATAATTATGGTGGAAATAATAAAACAAAGTTGTGCCAGAGCAAGGCATTGGTACGCGTTGCTCTGGTCAACTTTAATTGAGGAATGGCTATTATCCATTTCTGCTTTTGGTCTCATTTTAACTTCACTGTATCTCAAGAAATTTCCTCTCTATTCTTCTAAAGATTTCCAGGTTATCTATATTCTATTTGTGCTCTTTGTTATTGTAAAAGGTCTGGACAACAGTAATTTTTTTTCAAAAATTGCCTCCCTCCTGGAAACCAGATCCAGATCCTTTTTGCCCGTGAAATTAGTAGCGCTGACAATGCTGCTGTCTATGTTTGTTACCAATGACGTTGCATTGTTAATCATTGTTCCTCTCACGTTAAATCTTAAAATAGAGAAGAAGGGCCTGTTGGTTATATTTGAGGCTCTAGCTGCAAATGCGGGTTCAGCTTTAACTCCATTTGGAAATCCACAGAATTTGTTTATTTATTGGTTCTATCATCTACATCCATTAGACTTTTTCCAGGGCATATTTAAATTCATTTTTATCAATATCTTTATAATCATCATAACTTTTTTTTATTTTAAAAATGCCAGACAAAATAGTAAAAATGCTTACGCTTCCGCTACTATTACTTCTCATTCTGCTGTTTCAGCCGCCAACCTTACATCTTCTGCCGTGCCTGGCTCCTCTGTCGCTAACAGATACATATACCTGACTCTGTTATTTCTGTTTATTGCAGCAATCATGCGACTTCTACCCATCAGCGTGGGTATTATTGCGATTTTTTATTCTTTAGTCTTTGACAAAAAAAGTTTGCAGATTGATTATCTTTTATTGGCGACATTCTTATGTTTTTTTGGTTTCACAGATAATTTAATGGCTATTTTAAAATTTCATTTTAACACATCTTCCGAGGTTTTCTGGTATTCAGCCCTTACAAGCCAATTGATAAGCAATGTACCAAGTACTTTATTGTTTGCTGATTTCACCAGGCACTGTCACTGCTGGAAAGCACTGCTCTGGGGTGTAAATGTTGGCGGTTTTGGGACTTTGATAAGCTCGTTAGCTAATCTCATTGCGTATCGGCTTTATTATCACGGCTACAGCTATCAAAAAAATGATGTTGACACGAGAAATTTTTTGTTGAAATTTCATCTTTATGGTTTTTTGATGTTTTGCTCTGGTTGTATTCTGTATCTTATTTTTTAAAACATAATTTTCAACCGCAACCAAGGAGGGGGTGCATCCGCCAGTAGCGGGAAACCATCAATTTCAACCGCACTCCAGGGACA
>CAJXJU010000348.1 GCA_913055195.1 uncultured Desulfohalobiaceae bacterium
AATGGGGAAAAATAAAATTTATCACGGCGACATTGTTGCTGGTTCACTCCTTGTTGCTGAGAGCCGTAAAGTGGCGGAGCTGCTTCTTAAAAAATTGTCTAAAGATGAATTTTATCAGGAGGTTATGGTCAATAACATCCTCCAGAAAAGAAATCCCCTTACAGCCAGACGTCAGACCAAACTGATCCTTGGTCGTCTGGAATTGATGAATGAAGAACTCTGGGATTTAATTGTAAGTGGGAACAAAGAGGTAGCTGTGCAGGCACTACTAGCTGCTGCCATCAAACATAGCCGGCTTTTAGGTGATTTTCTGGACAAGGTGATAAGAGAGCATGTGCGGACTTTTAACAAACAGCTTTCCAGAAGAGACTGGGATGTCTTTTTAGAGCAGTGCGCCAGAATTGATCCTGGGGTTCAATCGTGGACTGAATCTACACAAAAAAAATTAGGCCAGGTTATTTTTCGTATTCTGGCTGAGGCTAAATATATTGATTCTACTCGTTCTCTGAAACTGACCCCGGTATATCTAACCAAGGAACTAAAGGAATATTTAAAAAAACATAATGAAAAGTATGTATTAACCTGTATGGAAGTATATCTATGAGCATGGATTTAGAGAAAAGGCTTAATCAAATTCTTGACCGCTTAGTTTCTGATGAATTTCGTAAAAATATTGGCCTTGGCCATGAAATACCATTTTATGTTTTTGACTATCCTCCTGAGCGAGAATTGCAGATAAGAGAATACATACCAAGTCTTTTAAAACAACTTGCCAGGAAAAGATCAGATATAGCAGTGCAACATATTAATCTATTTCAACTGATTATTGATTATCTAAAAACAAGAAAACTTCTGCACAGGGCGTACAAATTACAAAAAGAAAAAGGAAATACAGAATTGCTTAAAGCTCTCAAGGCACCCTTACATGCATCTAAAATAGCCAAATATTTTGTTGAAGTGGTCAGGCCAGATAAGTATGATATGATTATTATGTCAGGCATAGGAAGTGCCTGGCCCATTTTAAGAAGCCATACACTTTTAAACAATTTGCATCCTTATATGGATAACACCCCATTGGTGATATTTTATCCTGGAAAGTTTGATGGACAGGGCTTGAAGTTGTTTTCCCGCATTAAAGACAATAATTATTACCGGGCATTTCGTCTTGTGGTGTAGATTCTTCGATTTGTTTTTTATAGGGCAGGCCAGATATAGGAAGATATGAATAGTTGAAGAGGATGGTATTCATGAAGATTAAAGACATTTTTGTCAAAGACCTGTTTCGTGCCATTAATGGAGTGGTCAAGGCTGATCAGCAAGATGATGCCATAGTCTGGCAGGAACTGGACGAATATGTAGTTACCAGAGAATTGGATCAGCATTTCAGAAAGTTTTTTGAAGCCTACACAAATGCCATTATCAACTCGCATGATCCCAATGTTGCGGGGAGAATAGGCGTTTGGGTTTCTGGCTTTTTTGGTTCTGGTAAATCACATTTTATTAAGATTTTGTCCTATCTTTTAGGCAATAAAGTTGCCTGTAATCCTTATACAGGAGAGACCAGAAAAGCAGTAGAATTTTTTGATAATAAAATTAAAGACCCCATGTTGCTGGCGGATATAAAAAAGGCAACTCAAGTTCCAACAGATGTGATTTTATTTAATATTGACAGCAAGGCAGACTCCAGAGAAGGCAGGAGCGCTATTCTTTCTGTTTTCTGGCGGGTGTTTAACGAGATGCGGGGATTTTGTGGTGATGCCCCACATATTGCTGAAATGGAAAAGTATTTAACAGCTAAGGGAAAGTATGAAGAGTTTTGCCATCATTATGAGCAGATAACAGGAGAAAATTGGCAGGATGAGCGGGATGCCTATCATTTTAAAAGAGATGAGATTATTGAAGTTTTATCCAGAACTTTAGGTCAGAGCAAGCAATCAGCAACAGAATGGTTTGACAGGGCTGAAGATAATTTTCGGATGACCATTGAAGGCTTTGCCAGAAAGGTCAGGGAATATTTAGACGATCTGGGACCGGATCACAGGATTGTTTTTTTAGTGGATGAAGTGGGTCAATTTATTGGTAATGACGTTCATCTTATGCTCAACTTGCAGACTATTGTAGAAAAACTAAGCGAACTCTGCCTTGGCAGGGCATGGGTTGTGGTAACCTCTCAGGAAGATATAGATGCTGTGCTTGGAGACCTTAAGGCTGCCAAGGCCAATGATTTTTCCAAAATTCAGGGACGTTTTCACACTCGTCTTTCCCTGTCCAGTTCCAAAACTGATGAAGTTATCCAGGCCAGGTTATTAGAGAAAACAGATGAGGCAGGGGCAGTTCTGGAAGAACTTTTCACAACTAAAGGAGATATTTTAAAAAGCCAGCTTTCTTTTTCTCATGATAGTGCTACCCTGAAAAATTTTAAAGATGAGACAGATTTTA
>CAJXJU010000349.1 GCA_913055195.1 uncultured Desulfohalobiaceae bacterium
CTTTGTCCAGCATGGAAGAAAACGTGCTTTCCGCAACTCCGAAAGTTGAGTCAAATAATCTTTATTTTTCAAAGAGATGTAATAAAATATCTGCCTCATAAAGCTGCTCCCAGCAAAAAGTTGTCCCGGTGAATAGCCTCACTATAAACGCATTGTCCAAGAACCTGTTCGATTTCTGAACTTTTTTTTCCCATTATCTGTTTAAGCTCGGATGATTTATAATTACTCAATCCTACTCCCAGGCTTTTGCCGCTTCCAGCATCAATCACTTTAACCAGAGCACCTTTTCCAAATTCTCCCCTCACATCCACTATTCCTGCCGGAAGCAAACTCTTGCCCTGATGAACAATGGCCCTGGTAGCGCCCTTATCCACCAGTACCTCTCCTGTTGGGTCTAAATTATAAGCCAGCCAAAATTTGCGTCTGGAGATTGATTTCTCTTCTGGAAAAATAAATGTACCCAATTCTTCTCCTGAAAAGACCCTTTCCAGGGCGAACCTGCTCTTGCCTGAAATGATTAGCGTCGGCACTCCGATCTGGGCAGCGCGTCTGGCAGCCAACAGTTTGCTGTACATGCCGCCTGAGCCTTGCGTTGTTTTACCCTGGCAAATCTCTTCCGGATCAAGCTTAGATATATCTGTAATATAAGGCATAAGTTTCGCTTCTTTATTCAGCAGGGGATTAGCATTATATACCCCATCAGCGGAAGTCAGGTTAATAAACAAGTCAGCCTCAACCAGGTTAAGCACCAGCGCGGCTAAAGCATCATTATCGCCAAACTTGAGTTCCTGAACTACCACTGTATCATTTTCATTTATTATGGGAATTACCTTCCAGGATAAAAGTTGAAGAAGAGTATTTCTGGCATTGAGAAACCTCTCCCTGCTTTTTAGATCATCCTTTGTAAGCAGAACCTGGGCAGTTACCTTATCATATAGTGCAAATGCCTGGTCATAAGCATGCATCAGGCGGCTCTGGCCAATGGCAGAGACAGCCTGTTTATAAGACAAACACTCTTTTACCTTGCAAGACCGCATAACTTTACACCCGGCTGCCACAGCTCCTGACGACACCAGAAGAACATCTCTTCCCTTATCATGGAGAAGGGAAATTTCATCTGCCAGCCTGTTGATGACTCTCGGATCCAGGCCATTAGCACCAGTTAAAACCGCACTACCAACCTTGATGACTATTTTTTTGGCCCGTTCTAAAGTCTGTCGTTTATATTCTCTATATTCCTCTAATTTTTGCCGATCCATGATTTAAAGCCGTCTTGTTTTGAGTGAACAGTTATCAGTTAACAGATTTCAAATGACCTTGAACATTGAACATTTTCTACTGCGAATAAAACTTTTGCCACATGGCTTTAAGTAATTGCTCAACCCCTTTGCCAGTCAAGGCAGAAATTAAAAACACTTTTTGCTTATATGTACTCAAGCTCTCTTGAATCTTACTTAGATCTTCATCCTTTAACAAATCAATTTTATTCAAAACAAGAATCTGCTCTTTTTGGGCAAGGACAGGGCTAGATTTCCCTAATTCGTTATTAATTAGTTCAAAACCAGAAAAGATATTGTCCAGACTTACATCTTCAACACTTAAGATATGCACCAAAAACCTGGTCCGCTCCACATGCTTTAAAAATCTGTCCCCTAATCCATGCCCTTTATGCGCCCCCTCAATAAGGCCCGGAATATCGGCAACAACCATCCGCCGACCAAAATCATCCTCCACTACACCTAAATTAGGGGTCAAAGTGGTAAAGGGATAAGAGGCAATTTTGGGTCTGGCAGCAGAAATTCTGGAAATAAAGGTAGATTTACCAGCATTGGGCAAACCAACCAATCCTACATCCGCGATGATTTTGAGTTCTAAACGGATTGTTTTTTCTTCTCCTTCCTCACCAGGCTGGGCAAATCTTGGAGTACGCATGGTTGAGGACTTAAAGTGAACATTACCCTTACCGCCGCGTCCTCCTTTTGCCACCAAAAACATCTGTCCTTCCTGAACAAGATCCACCAACAGCCTCTCCCGGCCGTCTTCTAGAACTTCATAGACTAAAGTTCCAACGGGCACGTCAATTATCAGGTCATCGCCAGAGCGGCCATAGCGCTGCTTGCCCATTCCTGGCTGACCATTTTGAGCCTCATGAACTCTTTTATGTCGAAAATCATACAATGTTAAAAGCTTGGAACTGGCCCTGAGATAAACATCTCCTCCTTTGCCACCGTCTCCGCCATCAGGGCCACCTTTAGGGATATACTTTTCACGGCGAAAGGATACGCATCCATTGCCGCCCTTGCCTGAACGGACTAAAATCTTTGCTTCGTCTATAAAACGCATTGTTTTCTGTGCCTACGTCCGTATATATAATATAACTCAACTTTCGGAGTTCCGAAAGTTGAGAAATTCGAAATCCGAATATCGA
>CAJXJU010000350.1 GCA_913055195.1 uncultured Desulfohalobiaceae bacterium
TTTCCTTTATGCGAAGCCCTGCTCAAAGATCCTGAGGTAAATGTCCGTTACCAGGCCGCAGTGAGTCTTGGAAAACTTGGCAAACCAGAGGCTGCTGACTGTTTATATCAGGCATTAGAGGAAGACGAAGAGTGGGTAAAGTTTGCTGTTATTGAAGCCTTGATAAGGATCAGAGACGAGTCGTCTCTGGATGTCCTTGCAAAGGCATTGGATAATGTTTCTGAACTTGTGGGAGCGATGATTGTTGATGCCCTGAGTGAGATGGGAAGTGTCAAATATGTACCTTTACTTTTAAAAAAGCTGGATTCTTCTTCTACAGCCCTGAGAAACAAGATTATAAAAGCGCTGCTCAACCTTCTGGGAGGCAAATCCCTGACTTTGCTTTCCAGGAGTGAGCGCGAAAAATTTAATGAATATCTTCTGGCCGCTCTGGAGGACAATGAAGAGGAAATTCAGGATGCTGCGGTGGCAGGGTTGTCTTTTGTGGGAGACAAAAGGGCAACCAGAAGAATATTGGCTCTGGCTGCGAAGCTTGATCCTGAAAAAGATGAGGAACGCGTACAGAAAATTATAGTGGCTTTAAAAGATATAGGAATAAATGAAGATTTGATTGCTGGCCTGAATTCAGACAATGAGCAGATAGCAATGATATGCATTAAGGCTCTGGAACTTATTGGAGATAAACAGGCTACGGATTTGCTGATTGCAACTTTCTGGCAAAAGCACCGGGACATGCAAAGAGAGATTTCCAGGGTTCTTTTAAATATTGCAGGTCCTGAGGCCAGGGATTTTTTTATGGCTGTGCTGGCTGAACATGAGGACGGTGATGTCCTGAAAAATGGGCTCAGGTTTTTGGGACATGTTTTGCGTGATAAAGAAGCTGTGGAAAAGCTGTTTGAATTTCTGGAGCATCCGTGGAATGACGTTAAGGAGGTGGCCCTGGATGCAATTATTGATATCGGAGGCGAAGAGGTTCTGGCCAGGTTTAAACAGTTATTTTTTAGCCCTGAGCCTGTATTTCGTTTGATGGCTGTTTATGCTTTTGGCAAGCTGGCTCCTGAAAAGTGTCTTGAAGAGTTAAAGCAGGCACTTGAAGATGAACTGCCTGATGTACGCAAACTGGCTCTGGAGGCACTCTCTGGTCTTTGTGAGGAAAATAAAGAGTTGTTGCAGATAATGGCTGACAAATTATACGATGAGAACAGGGAAGTACGATTAACTTTTGTTGAGCTTATGGGCGATTGTAAGGATGAGAAAAGCATTACTTATTTATTAGAAGCATTAGATGATGAGGATGATTGGGTGAAGGCGAGATCACTGGAGGCCCTGGCCACTAGAAAGGTCAAGGATGCCTTGCCCAGAATCATACCTTTACTTCAAAGCCCCAACCAGCTGGTCAGGCTTAAAGTTGTGGAAGCTCTGGGAGAAATAGGAGGGCAGGTTGCCTTTAGGGTTTTACTGGATGTTCTGGCTGGTGAGGATGAAGATATTCAGATGGCAGCGCAGGAGGCACTTGCTAAACTGGAGGAGAAACATCCCGGGATAAATTAATTCTGAATTTGAGTAGATGCACGATATATCTTGTCTCTATAAACAGGCAGACGTTGCAAACAGGACTATAGCATGGCATCTTTATTTTCTAAAACGATCACTTTAAGAAAAGAGTTAAAGATAACGGCCGAAGAGTTTAAAAAATTGCGGGATTTTATTTACAGACAGAGTGGAATTTATATCAGCGACAAAAGAAGATATCTTCTGGAAAACAGACTTTCTAACCGATTAAAGGCATTGAACTTAAAAACTTTTGATGAATATTATTATTTTCTGAAATTTGATCCAGGTCGCAGGGGGGAGTTAAATCGTCTTTTTGAAGTGATAACAACAAATGAGACGAGTTTTTTTCGCAATCCTCCACAATTAAAGGTGTTTCAGGATATAATCTTGAAAGAAATTATTGAAAAGCAACTGTCAAAAGGCGATAAGACGCTACATATCTGGTCTGCTGGTTGTTCAACTGGCGAAGAACCATATACTATATCTATAATTTTACATGAAGTATTGAAGTCGCAGATAAATACATGGAAAATAAAAATTACAGCTAATGATCTTTCAGAAGAGGTTTTGAGAAGTGCTCGCAGTGGCATTTATATGCAATATACCCTCCGCACTACGCCAAAGGAGATAATAAAAAAATATTTTATTGACGAAGGCGGTGGTAAATATAGAATTAATCCAGAAGTGAAAAGACTTGTTTCTTTTGGACAACTCAATCTAAGCGACAGGCTTCAGATCAAGCGTATTGATAAAGCGCATATTATTTTTTGCCGTAACGTAATTATTTATTTTGATGATGAGATGAAGAAAAATGTCATCGCTTCTTTTTATGACAGATTATTCCCTGATGGATACTTATTTATAGGACATTC
>CAJXJU010000351.1 GCA_913055195.1 uncultured Desulfohalobiaceae bacterium
TGGGAAATATACCCGCTATTATCGTCTGAAAATCCTTTGGCAATAATTGCTGCTCAGTACCCTGGGCTTCCTGATTACTATTATTTTTGCTTAAATCAACAGACATAAATTTTCCCCCTATTTATCAAAATTGTGTGAGTTAGGAGTGGGTCCCTGAGACCGGCATCCTAACTAAACCCCAGAAATGTTAAAGGGACTTTTTGCAGGCGACTCATAATCACCCCACCAACAAAATCCCCTTTTCCAATTCCAGGCTCTGCTTTAAATCTTCCAACTCATCCCTGCTAATAACCAAAGTCCGTATTTTACGCTTTACCATATCCTCTGCCCTGTTTACCAGATTCTGCAAATAATGCTCATCAATTTCGCCTACAACAACTAAATCAATCACACCAGAATCAATACCCCTTGCATAATCGCCTGTTATATATGCTGCTTCTACATTTCCCAGACGGGAAAGGATTTCATCTTCAATCCTGTCAATGCCAAAATACTTGCGCACAATAGAAACTAACTCCGCAAACAAAGGATAATCCTTATTGGCAAAATATCTGACAACTCTACCTTCATTTCTTTTGCAAAGCAAACCTGCTTCTGTCAGCCTTTCCAGTTCCTGCTTTATTCCATTGGTTGACTCTCCAGATTCCGACGCCAGCTCCCTCAAATAGCTACTGACCCCCGGGTTTAAAAAAAACCTGGTAATTAACTTAATCCTGGTCTTTGAAGTTATTAAAACATCTAACATCATTTTTGGATAAAAAAATTGAACAAAAAAATCAAGATTATTTTTTTGCAGGATGTGAATTGGAGATGGATTGCTCCCCATTTTTTGGATATGTAAAATGTTAGGATTAAGGGGGAGCAACCATGAAGAAAACCAGATTTAGCATTGACCAAATCATTCGTATCTTGGCAGAAGCTGAAGCTCTAGGCAACTCCGTTGCCGCTACAGCCAGAAAATATGGCGTGGCAGAGCAAACTATTTATCGCTGGAGACAAAAATACAAAGGCTTTTCCGCTTCTGAAGCCAAACGACTTAAGGCTCTTGAAGCTGAAAACGCCAGACTTAAAAAACTGCTTGCCGAAAAAGAACTGGAAATACAAACCCTTACCGAGCTTATTAAAAAAAACTTCTAACTTAAAGGAAAAATGCATGCTAGCAGAGAAAATTATTCAAACTAGCAAGCAATTCTCTAAGAGAGGTATCCCTTTAAAAAGAGTACTTGAGAGGTTACAAATTGCCCGCTCTTGCTTTTATTATCAGCAAAAACGAAAAGAAGGTCCTGATGATGAACATATACGCCAAAGAATAAGAGAATTAGCCATGACTTATAAGACTTATGGTTACAAAAAGATTACTGTTCTTTTAAAGGCAGAAGGCTTTAAGGTGAACCATAAAAGGGTCTATAGGATTTGGAAAAAAGAGGGGTTTAATAGATACATTTTCTTTAAGAGCAAGAAGCGGCATAAGAAAAGGGAAGCTTCTTTTACCCCCACTGTTGCTAATTATGCAGGCCATATCTGGGCGATTGATTTCATTCATGACAGTCTTGAAAATGGAAGGTCTTTTAGGGTGTTTAATGTGATTGATGTTTACTCTAGGAGGGCATTTGAGCCTGTAATTGACTTTAGTCTTCCTGGCAAGGTAGTGGCAGAACATCTTGAAGGACTTTTTAAGCGTTATGGTCCTCCCAGAGTAATAAGACGGGATGATGGGCCTGAATTTAAGTCCAGGTATTTTCAAACCCTCATGTCCAGGTGGAACATAGAGCAAGAAGTGATACCACCTGGACAGCCTTTTAATAATGGTCACATAGAGAGTTTTCATAGTCTCTTGCGCAGAGAATGTCTTAATAGGGAGATATTTATTGACGTTATGGATGCAAGGGATAAGATAAGGAGCTGGATAGAAGATTACAATACCAAAAGGTTGCATTCTGCGCTTGGATATTGGGTACCTATGAAGGTTTGGGAAACAAGAAATGGTTTTAAAAATCATGAAAAAACTGATACTAACATTAACGGTGTCCAGGTTAGGGGGTCGCTATAGCGACCCCCTAACAATAAAGGTGTCCAAAAAATGGGGGCATCTCAAAAGATCCGACCCTTCACCTAAAGATAACTACAGCACTAAATCTAAATCGTCCAACATGGAAAAATGATTTAGAAAGAAGGCTTGTAGAACCAATGGTTAAGAGGCTGTGGCCTGACTATCCAGACCTTTTATATATAAATGACCTTTCAAATCCCCCAAGGAATTTTGAACTCATTCAGTTCTTTTTTAAGCCAGGCGCCAGACTTTATTGTACCCATTCTCAACAAAATTTTTTATGCTCTAACTATACACATGCAGTACGCGATGGAATGATACAAGGCGTAATGTATTAGTCCAGCAAATATCTAAGAAAGATATCAATGG
>CAJXJU010000352.1 GCA_913055195.1 uncultured Desulfohalobiaceae bacterium
TTATGTTTGTGAATATTTTTTAAAGCCTCGCCAATGGTTTGTAATCTCATACAGATGGCATCAAATTTTTCAATTCCATCTTGAGTAAGCATAAAATCATGGTAAGTTGTAATACAAGAATAGCGTTGTTCAATAAGATTAATGCTATATAAAATATATTGAAGTGATTATTTAATAGTTTTTTTATCCATAAATTATTTCGTTTTGAATTTTTTTGTGTAATGATGGATTTATATTATTATGAAGATAAAACAAATCTACCTTTTTGTTAAATATTTTTTCAAGATAGTTCCATAGTGATGCGATATTTTGAAAACTTCTATCTTGTACGACTGTGTAAATATCAATATCACTATCTTCTGTTGCATTTCCAGTTGCGTAACTACCAAAAATGCCAATAGTGATTACTGAATAATTTTGTGTAAGAATTTTTTTATGTTGCTTGAGTTTGTTTAAAATATTTATAGTTGTAGGTAACATGATTTTTTAATTGTTTTGTTTGATTATGATTAAATTTGTTTAAGTTTGTAATAAAATTTCATCAAATTTTGCGCCACATTTTTTTGATGAAATTTTTGAGCATAACAATGACCTCTGACTGTCATCTGTTTGCGTAATGTTTCGTCATTTATAACTTTTTTTATGGCTTCTGCCAAGTCTTCCGGGCTGTAAGGATCAACATAAAGACTATCTGGCCCTCCTGCTTCTTGAAAACATGAGCCTCTAGTTGTGATTACAGGAGTTTTACTAAATAGAGCCTCTATGATAGGGATGCCAAACCCCTCATAAAGGGAAGGATAAACAAAAACAGTTGCCTGTTGATAAAGAGCAGGTAGGTCATTGCTCGGTACAAAGTTTAAAAATTTTACTTTATTGTTTAATTTTAGTTCATGAATTTTTTGAATTAACTTCTGTTTGTAAGTTTTGCCCTGACCTACCAGGACCAGAGGGATCTGCATCCCTCCGGGCATAAGGCTTAAAGCACGCACCAGAGTGATGAGATTTTTTCTGGGCGCAAGCGCGCCAACATAGAGAATAAAGTCAGCCGGCAGGTGATATTTTTGCCGCACCCTTTGTTTCTCCTGAAAAGATTCTGGTTCATAAAAATCAGGGTTGCAGGATTGATAAATAACTTTTATTTTTTGTTCATTAATATGAAAGTATTCAATAATATCCTGTTTGGTTTGCTTGCTGATTGCAACTATAAGATCGGCACTTTGACAGCTTTTTTTGTATTTAAAAGTATAAGACAGGATATCGAGTTTTGAATAAAGTTCAGGATGCTTTAAAAAAATAAGATCATGAATGGTGACTACAAATTTAGTTTTGTTTGATTTGTTTAGAAGGGGTATTTCGTGGGAAAGTCCGTGATATATATCCAGGTTATCCTTTTTGATGAGTTGTCCCAGGAAAATACTGCGCCATAACGGGTGAAAAGTTTGTCCTAAAAAGGTTCTGGGAGAGCGAATTTTCGGGGACAGGCACAAGTGCCTGTCCCCATATAGGCATAAAAATTGTTCATTGATCTTTGGGGTGTATAAAAAATAATTGTGCTCAGGATAGTACCTGGCCAGGATAGAAATGGTCGAGCGCGCATAATTGCCAAGACCTGTGCGATTTAAAAAAAAGCGTTTAGCATCAAAACCGATATTCATTTTGCACCGCCTGCCACGCAGCACTTAGATCTTGCGCCATAATGTCCGGCCAACCTGGTTTCTGGGGAGATAATTTCATCCAGGCATCAGTCAGACAGGGCAACCCTAATTTTTCAGCCTCTTTTTGACCGTGGCCTGTAAGTAGTAAAATGGTGCATATAAAACCTGAGTTGCGGCCAAAAAGAATATCCGCCTCTTTATCGCCAATCATAATGCTTTCTTCAGGTTTAAGGTGAAATTTCTGGCTTAAACTTTCCCACATAAGTGTTTTGGGCTTTCGACAGGAGCAGTTTTCATCTGGTCTGTGGGGACAATAGGCTGTGTCAGTAAACGAGACCCCAAAGTTTGAGAGTAATTGCGTGAGCTTTTTTTGTACTTTCAAATAATCATCTAACTGAAAATATCCACGGCCAATGCCACTTTGATTTGTGACAAGAAAAAGACGACAGCCCTGTTTTTGCATGGCTGCCAGGGTGGGACCTGACTCTGGAAAAAGCTCTACTTCTTTGGGATTGCTAAGGTAGTGTTTTTCTTGAATAATTGTTCCGTCTCGATCTAAAAAGATATTTTTGATTTTCATTTTGCTTTCCCTTGTGCCTTTTTCAACCTCACGTTTTTTAAAAATACTCAACTTTCTGAGTTAAAAAAATGTTCAAAACTCCATTTTCAGGAAATGATCTAAACAACTATTAATCGCCAAAAATCGACTAAATCAACCGTGTTTTGGTCATTTAAACATTAAAAAATTCGAATTTGTTTC
>CAJXJU010000353.1 GCA_913055195.1 uncultured Desulfohalobiaceae bacterium
CGATTTAAGCCAATGCGGATCGTTTCCTGAAAACTGAATACATTGACAATTCGACCCTGTAACTGATTGAAAATATTAAACATTTTTTCAACTCAGAAAGTTGAGTTAATTAAAATTTTGTTCCGATTCCCTGACCACAAATTCAGCAAAAGAAAAGGCTGTGGTAAAAGCGGGTGAGACAGAGTTGAGAATGTGGGTTGAATTCTCTGCATGTTCTACTACAAAATCCATGACCAGTTGATTAGTATGTTTATTTAAGAGCTGTGCCCTGATTCCTGGCTGGAGATATTTGCCAAAATTATTTACATCCAGATGTTTAACAAGCTTTCTGGCTTCATTGATAAAAAAATTGCGATTGTATTTTTTAATTTCACTAAGGGCCAGAGTTCTGAAATTGAAGCTGTTAGATAAAAATAATCTGGTTTGACAGCCTAAAATTTCAAGAAATTCGTTTAGATTGAATCTCTCTTTCAAGGTATAGTTTTCTCGCCAGAAAGCTGGTATGGCTGTGGGGCCTATTTTGACTTTGTTGTTCACTGTTCTGGTAAAGTGAACTCCGAGAAAGGGATTTTTTAGATCTGGGACAGGATAGATATGTCTTTTTATCAGGTTATCGTCATTGTAGGCCAGGTAGATTCCCTTGAAAGGCAAAACAGTATATTGCCTTCCAATGCCAAAGGAATGGGCAATTTTATCTGCATATAGCCCTGCTACATTATACAGATATTTAAATTTAATTTTTTCATTGGTGGTGATAGCCTGCTTGTTGTTTGCTTTTATAAATTTGCGATTAAATAAAATCTGGACATTACGAGGAAAATTAGAAGCAATATGTTTACAAATCAGCTTTGGATTAACAGTAGATGTTGTGGGCGAAAATAATGCTTTTGCACAGGTTTTAGCGTTGTGCTCAATTTCATTTAGTTCTTTCTCATCAATGATTTCAAGTAATACTCCGTTTGCATCTCCCCTACGCTTTAATTCATAAATTCCTTCTATTTCGTTTTCTTGAGAAGCAACAACTACTTTTCCGCATTGATTGATAGGAAGACCATTTTCCAGACAGTAATCAGTTAATGCCTTATTTCCTTTAACAGTAAATTTTGCTTTTAAAGTATTGGCGTCATAATAAAAACCTGCATGTAGCACTCCGCTATTGCGACCGCTGGCATGAAAAGCTATCTCGCTCTCTTTTTCAAGAATAGTTATTTTCAGATCAGAAAATTTTAAAGTTAGTTCCCGTGCAAGAGCAAGGCCTACAATCCCGCTACCTACAATTAAAATATCTGTTTCGATCATAATCCTCCCGGATACACTATAAATTTTATTAAATTTCGGTATATTGTTTTGGAGAATCCGTGTTGCAAATATTTTTTAACGTAACGGCATTCGAGGTTTTCTTCTATAATGTAAATTGGTATGGTCATGCCTGATCCCCATGATTTGACTATGAATTGACCTTGATGTTTGTTGCAATTTTCTCAGCCTCTCACACGCCCATTTTGAGCCAAGAGAACAGGCTCGTCTAAGTGCTATAATAGCAGCACGTTCTTTATGTGTTTCATGATGTATTTTTGCTTCAAGAAGATATAACCTAACCAGATTAGGATAGATTGTTTGCATTTTTTTGATTTTCTGCATGGCAGGATGATATTGACGCTGCCTGATCAAACGATAGATTTCCGCTATGAGTTTACCTGGATCAATATGGTCTGGCAGGCTGCCTGGTGATGGTTGTTTTTGATAGGAATTAGACGGAAGAGATGGTGAAAGAATTTGAGTAGATGAAGTTAATGATTGGTCTTTATCAAGGCCAACTTCAAGATACTGCGGTTTAACTCTTGCCCTGATGCGTATTCGGACACGCATGGTTGCATCGCAATGCTCCCATTTCTCTTCCAGCACTTCTACTTTGAGCTGTCCTGCTGCACGACTTAAAATCTCATCTTTTACGACTTCATAATTTTCAACCCTGGTAGAGCTTGCCAGGACTGTTCCGGCTTTTTCCAGCGCCATGCGTTTAGCTTCAAAAAGGGCCATTTCTCTGGCAGCTTGCTTACTGTCTCTATCGCCCATCAAATAAGTCCCTTCAGCTTCAACTACAATCTCTTCTCTGTCCTGCGCTAATGCGCTGGAAAAGATAAAAAAAACACAATTTATCCAGATAAATAGGGAGGGTATTGTTTTCATGGACGACACTCCTTGTGAAATAAAGATATCAAAATAGTATAAAAAAACTCAACTTTCGGAGCTCCGAAAGTTGAGAAATTCGAAATCCGAATTCCTGCCCTGTTGAATTTTTTCATTCAATAGGGTCGAAATCCGAAACCACAGCACCAACCGAGCACCTAACAAAGGTCTTGTTCACAC
>CAJXJU010000354.1 GCA_913055195.1 uncultured Desulfohalobiaceae bacterium
GCGCATCTTTTTTACTGGCGTAGGGGGCCAGGGGACATTGACCGCTACTAATCTTCTGGCTCATATTGCCCTTGATAATGATATTCAGGTAATAGCAGGTGAGATTCACGGCATGGCCCAAAGAGGAGGGGTAGTACATTCTTTTGTTCTGTTAGGTGGATATTTAAGCCCTAAAATTTCTGAGTCTGAAGCAGATATACTTCTGGGGTTTGAACCCCTGGAAACATTAAGGGCACTGAGTTTTTTAAAGCCAGAAGGTGTTATCGTAAGCAGTGAAGATACTATTCTCCCTATTAGTGTAGCTACAGGCAATGAAGAATACCCCGGTATAAAAAAGATAAAAGATACCTGTAGAGCTTGTGCGGAGAAAGCCTATTTTCTTCCTTGTTTACAACTGGCATCAAAGACATCTGTCCCTCAAACCGCCAATATGGTGCTTTTGGGGGCATTGTTTGCCTCTGGTCTTCTTCCTTTTGACCTTGATGCTCTGGCTAAGGGAATAAAGAAACATCTTAAACCAAAAATTGTGGATGTGAACCTGAAGGCCATAGAACTTGGAGCGGATTTTATTACTAACAACCCCCAACACTAACACCAGGCATTAACACTCATATGGAGTTTTTTCCTACTTTACATAAGGTTTTGCTGGAAATTGGCTGCCAGGGGCCATTTCATGAAAGCCTGGAAAAGTTGTTGCAGCAGGTAGCTAGAGATTTACATTATAAACGTATTTCTCTGGCAATTTTTGATCCCAAGACTCAAAAGATAGAGTTCAGCGTCTATGTTGGTCATCAGAAAATTCCCAGGGCCTCCTATCTTATAGGTCAGGGGATTACCGGTCAGGTGGTTAAAACAGGTAAACCTATAATCGTGCCGGTGATGAAAGATGATCCTAATTTTTTGAATCTGGCTTTTGGGCGTCCCTTTCAGGAGTTAAGCGAGCTTTCTTTTATTTCCGTGCCAGTATTTAGAAAAAATAATGAAGGCCAGATAGAAACTCTGGGCGTTTTAAGTGTAGATGTTCCTAAAAAGAACAAGGAGGAACTTGAGAAGCATTGTGAATTTTTGCAGATATTGGCCCTGGTTATTGCACGCCATACTTCCTTTTTACAGGATGAAATTACGCGCCAGAGTGCGTATGCATATTCAAAAGATTTATCTCTGTTACCCTCTGTCAAAGATCTCGCCCAAAATAAAATTATTGCCTCGTCCAAAGTCATGGCCTCTATTATGGGACAGGTCATGCAGGTTGCGCCAAGCAAGGCCACTGTTTTGATTCGAGGAGAGTCTGGAACAGGAAAGGAGCTTCTGGCTGAGGCTATCCACAATCTGAGCCCACGCAAAGATGGGCCGTTTGTTAAACTCAATTGTGCAGCACTACCTTCTGAGCTTATTGAAAGTGAATTGTTTGGTTATGAACGGGGAGCTTTCACTGGCGCGGTCACTCAGAAAAAGGGACGTTTTGAACAGGCCCATAAAGGAACTCTTTTTCTTGATGAAATTGGAGAGTTAAGTGCTGAGGCCCAGGCAAAATTGCTCAGGGCTATCCAGGAAGGAGAAATTCAAAGGCTGGGAAGTGAAAAATCCATCAGAGTTGATGTGCGTATCATTTGCGCCACTCACCAGCCGCTTGAAAATCTAATTGAACAGGGGAGATTTCGCGAAGACCTTTATTATCGTATCAATGTATTCCCCATTTTCATACCACCACTTCGAGAAAGAAGGGAAGATATTTTGCCTTTAGCTGAACACTTTCTGCATATATTTTGTGAAGAATACAATAAGAATATTAAACGCATCTCCACTCCAGCCATTGATCTCTTAATTCAATATCACTGGCCGGGAAATGTCCGGGAGTTAAGAAATTGTCTGGAAAGATCGGTGCTCATTTGTAATGAGGAAGTTATTCGCACCTATCACCTGCCTCCCACATTACAGACAGCCGAAAGCTCAGCCACTGATACTCAGCTTCCTTTTGTGGAGGCAGTAGCCAGGTTTGAACAGGAGCTTTTGATTGAAGCCTTAAAAAAGGCCAGAGGGAATATGCTTCAAGTAGCCAGGGATCTCAGGGCCAGTTACAGAGTTATTAATTATAAAGTAAAAAAGTATGGAATAAATCCCAAAAAGTATGCGTTGAAATAAAAGGATGAAGGATGAAGGCGGAAGGATGAATTATGATGGATGAAGAAATGCGATTTTACTACTCCAGGAGATTGATAGATAGGTGCCTTAACGTATTATGGTTTTATAATTGAAAATTTACGAGCCAATTACAAAAACTAATGCCTTACATTTTTAGCAAAAAATCTTTCATGTAACTTCTTAAAATTACTCATCCTTCTTCATCCTTCATAATTCATAACTCA
>CAJXJU010000355.1 GCA_913055195.1 uncultured Desulfohalobiaceae bacterium
AAAAAAATACCTCCATTTTTACTTAAAAAAAGCGCCTAAATTTCAAAACCCCGGTTGCGATTTGTTTATAAACATGTCATTATCTATAAAAATGATTAACGGAGATATCTATTGGTCTTTTTAATCCAAGCCTGTTAACCAGGATGGCGAAGGCTTAAAGCTATTTGAGGCGAAACCATTGGATATAACTGATAATTTTCTAAGGAGGAGTTTATGGCAGAAGCAGCACTAAAGTTAGACGCAGAGCCTAAAACCACCCTCATGGATAAGGTCAAAGAGATCCTGCCTGAACAAGGACATTTGAATCTTTGCCTTACCTGTGGTGCCTGCTCTGCTGGTTGTCCAGCCAGTGGTCTTGAGGGGATGGATCCCAGAAAATTTTTACGCATGGCAGCCTTAGGGCTTGATGAGGAAATAACCAAGACTCCCTGGGTCTGGATGTGCTCCATGTGTCGGCGTTGTGTTCACGCCTGCCCCATGAGCATTGATATCCCTCAACTTGTTCATTACGCAAGACAGGCATGGCCCAGAGAGGAAAGGCCTAAAGGTATCCTTGGCTCATGTGACCATGCTTTAAATACAGAGGGCAACAGTGCTATGGGTGCTAACTCTGAGGATTTCAGGTTTGTTGTTGAGGATGTTCTGGAAGAAGTCCGGGCAGAGCAAAAAGGATTTGAAGATTTGCAAGCACCCATTGATAAAAAAGGTGCTATGTTCTTTTTGAACCAGAATTCCAGAGAGCCTGTAACCGAGCCTGATGAGATGGTGCCGTTGTGGAAGATTTTGCATATTGTTGGCGCTGATTGGACTTATGGTACAAAAGGATGGGGTGCTGAAAATTATTGCATGTTTTTGGCAGATGATGAGGCATGGGAAAAGATTGTGCGTAATAAAGTAGAGGCAGTGGAGGAATTGGGCTGTAAGATATGGCTCAATACCGAGTGAGGCCACGAATTTTACGCAGTCCGGGCCGGACTGCAAAAGTTCAACATCCAGCCCAAGTTTGAGCTGGACAGCATTATTCGCTGGTATGCCAAATGGATTAGAGAAGGCAAATTGCCTGTCAATTCTGACTGGAATAAAGACCTGAAGATCAAGTTTACTGTTCAAGATCCTTGTCAATTAGTGCGTAAATCCCTTGGTGATCCCATTGCTGAGGACTTGCGTTTTGTGGTCAAGAAAGTTGTTGGAGAAGAAAATTTTGTGGATATGTATCCCAATAAGTCCAACAATTATTGCTGCGGCGGTGGCGGCGGCTATCTGCAATCAGGTTATACTGAAGCCCGCAGGGAATATGGCCGCATTAAATACGAGCAAATCAAGGCAACAGGAGCCACATATTGTATCACACCCTGCCATAACTGTCATTCACAAATCCATGATCTTAATGATCATTATAATGGCGGATGGCATACTGTGCATTTGTGGACACTTATTTGTCTGTCATTGGGCATTTTAGGTCCTAATGAGAGGGAATACCTTGGGCCCGATTTGCAGGAGTTTGGCCTGTAAATCATGACCTAATAAAATGTAAAAAACCCCGCCTGGCGCGGGGTTTTTTTACTTGTCGTGTTTTTGTAGAGGCGTATTTTGTAGGGGCGTATGGCAATACGCCCCTACTGCATCCTGAATTTGATATTGGCTAAAGGTGCGGATATTGTGTTTTTGCAACAGTGCTGCTGTGACGCCCTGGCCAGGAATTTTTACCCCCGTAAATGTTCCATCATAAATATAAGTACTACCACAGGAAGGGCTGTTTTCAGTCAGGATGGCAAGTTTTATAGAATGTTTCTGGCATAAGGCCAGTGCTTTTTGCGCCCCTTTTATGAATTGTTTGCTTAAATCTTCCCCTCTAATGCTCACCACTTTTGCCGTGCCATTAATGACTGCATCCCCATCACCGCCTGAGATTTCAGCCGGTGGTCGAGGTATTGTCAAACCACCGGCAACTTCAGGGCAGAAAGGAACAAGCAGATTTTCTTTTTGCCATATCTGCAAAATTTTATCTTTAATTTCCAGGCTCTGGCCGTTGTAACGCACTCTTTCACCCAGCAGACAGGCGCTTACCAGAATACGAAATGCAGGTTTACCCATGTTCTTCATGGGTATGTTTATGAACGGGAATAACTTCGCCGGTTACAGGATCATGCTCATGATCGTGCTCATGAGGATGGGAGTGAACCAGATCACCATGCCTATGTTCGTGTTCATGCACGAACTGTGTGTACTTTGACTCTACCTGTGTTTCACAACCGCAATGTTTACACATTTTAACCTCCACGGATATAGTTATATTTAATTCACTCAACTTTCTGAGTTGAGAAAATGTTCAATATTTTTAGTCAGTTACAGAGCCGA
>CAJXJU010000356.1 GCA_913055195.1 uncultured Desulfohalobiaceae bacterium
CATGTATCGTTATAGTTGATCTGAAATTCCACACTAAACGTCGAAGAGCCAAAAATAGATATTGGTTCCAGGTCAATGGAGGTGGTTGTGCTGGATGGAGAAAAAATTGTCTTTCAAAACAAACTCCCCACCACTTTTAACCCTGTAAACCAATTTAAAAAGCTGATCACGGGCATTGATTTTCAGATGGCCGTAGCCACGGGTTATGGTCGAGGACTGGTGGAAGAAATGAACATGGGCTGCCCGGTCTTCACCATCACTGAAATCAAAGCTTATGCCATGGGAGTCCACAAACTTTATCCTCAAGCCAGGACAATTCTCGATATTGGCGGTCAGGATACCAAGGCCATATCATTGTCTTCCAAGGGCAAGGTGCTCAAGTTTGAAATGAATGACCGTTGTGCTGCTGGTACAGGCAAATTTTTAGAGTTTACAGCAAATGTATTTCAAATTCCTGTCCAGGAATTCGGAAATTATGCTCTGAAAGGCAACAAAGCTTTGACTATCAACAGCATGTGTACGGTGTTTGCTGAAACAGAAGCAACCTCGCTTATGGCCAGAGGAGAACAACCAGAAAACATTGCCCTGGGATTACATCAGTCCATTGTAAAAAGATCTGTAAATATGTTAAAAAGAGTGGGCATGGCTCCTCTTCTGGTCTTTGCAGGAGGTGTAGCTCATAACCGTTGTGTAAGATATCTACTGGAGAAAGAATTAGAACTACTACCCATAGTACCCCAAAATCCAGATATGATTGGTGCGTTTGGTGCTGCCCTGTGGGGAGCGAAAAACCTACTAACCTGATAAAGAAGCAACTTTTATGCTTGAAATAAACATTCCTGGACAAAAAAAATTACTCCTGGAACATCTGGTTCTGGATTTTAATGGCACCCTTGCGCTGGACGGTCAGATTATTCCGGGAGTTCTTAACAGACTGGAAAACCTTACAAAAACTCTTAGCGTGCATATTTTAACCGCTGATACCCATGGCAATGTGCGCAAACAATTTGCAGGCACAAATTACAAAATTCACATCCTTGAACCTTCCTGCCAGGACAAAGGTAAACTTGATTATATCAAAAACCTTGGTGCAGACAAATGTGTCTGTCTGGGCAATGGAGTAAATGACGCCCTGATGCTTAAAAACGCAGGCTTAGGTATTGCTGTTCTTCAAGAGGAAGGGGCAGCCATTCAGGCTGTCATGGCTGCCCAAGTGGTAGTGAAAAATATCCTGGATGGCCTTGATCTTTTAATCCATCCCTTAAGGCTGGTGGCAACATTGAGAAAATAAAAAACCTTGAAAATCTGAACCAGGGGGCAATCAGGGCTAACGCACAAAAACCCGAAATCCGAATATCGAAATTCGAAACAATTCCGAATTTTCTAATGTTCAAATGATAAAAACTTCTTAATTTGCAACCAGTTAGATGTCATTAAGTCGAAACGAATTTTATACTTCAAATTTAACTTTACTCAACTTTCGGAACTCCGAAAGTTGAGTAAATTAATTGCCCCTACCAGAGCATTTCAAGATTTAGACTAAACTTGCAGCCATTTTTTAACTCAAATTCAAAACTTCCGCTATCGCTATCAAAAACTTTCTCAAACTTATCCTGCATAAGGGCATAAATCTTGACT
This sequence comes from uncultured Desulfohalobiaceae bacterium, assembly GCA_913055195.1. Classification (GTDB taxonomy): domain Bacteria; phylum Desulfobacterota; class Desulfovibrionia; order Desulfovibrionales; family Desulfonatronovibrionaceae; genus Desulfovulcanus. The sequence continues at coordinate 1,639 of CAJXJU010000356.1, forward strand.
TTCTGAATCTCTGGATAGACCAGGACATAAAAGCCTACCTTTTCCTTTTCATATATTGAAAATTTCAGATGAGCATCCTTCTGTAGAGATGATTTAGAAATTATTTCTACTACAACTTCTGGCGTCTCTTTCAGATGCGTCAGCACTTCTTTGCACACAACCATCAAATCAGGACGCAGCACTGTTTCTTCATCCACAATCCAGTCCAGTTCAGGATAGACATAACAGGGTATGGAACAATTTTCCATCTGATTAGCAAACTGTCTTCCAATTTCCATCAGTAATCTCTGATGTCTTCCAAAAGGTGAAGGGGTCATGGCATAGGCTATGCCATGAATAAGTTCCCAATCCCCTTCCCACCTCTTGTAATCCTCAATTGTATATCTGGGCAGATATTCATAGGCAACTGCTGAATTCATACTGTTCCCCCTTTTTTAAAAATCAACATTCACCATATTCGAGATAACTACAAAAAGTCAAATTTGACCTTTTACCTATAGGGACAGGAGAAATTTCTTGACATTTTTTCCTTACTCTACTAAACTTTTTCACATCTCAAACTTCACAGGAGGTATTCACACTATGCCACGCATCCCCAGAATGCTTGTGACTGATCAGCCTGCTGTCTATCATGTCATCTCAAGAACCGCGCTCCAGGGGTTGCCCATTACTGACACAGATAAGGAAGTCTTCCTCAAAATCCTCAAATTCCTGG
>CAJXJU010000357.1 GCA_913055195.1 uncultured Desulfohalobiaceae bacterium
TCCAGGTTTGTTTAAATTCTACTGTTTGGGTTTCTTTCAAACTTACTCCTGTTTTACTTATTGTTTAATGGTTGTTGGTGTATTGGTTAGTGGTTATTGGTTAGTGATTAGATTCAGTTGACTAAATTTAAACCAGATGAGCACATAAAAGTTCAGGATTCAGGTCTTATTTGACCAAGCTTTCTAAAAAATCAGCGTATTCATTATAAATGACTTCTGCATTTCCAAATTTTTGAAAAAAACGCAAACAATTCTCTGCAATTTTATTTCTTAACTGTTCATCAGCAGCCAGTTTGACTATACTCTGGTACAACCCTTCAAAATCACCCACACGATAATTAAAACCCAATCCATATTTATCAATCAAACGGGCCATTTCTCCTTCTAAAGAAGAAATCAAAGGCAGACCCGCAGAAAGATATTCAAAAGGCTTATTGGGCAGGGTATCTAAAGCGCTTATACACGGCACCAATCCCGCCCATGACAGCCTTAAAAGCTCCCTTATTTCTTGCTGATCTATCCAGCCAGGCAACAAGATATTGGGCAAACCATGTGTCGTTTCTTTAATTGTCTCAAATTGTTCACCTGTACCAGCCAGAACGAACACAATTTCCCTTTCTCCCTGGTCATATAATTTTTTGGCCACATCCACTATTAAACGCAATTCATAAGAACGGCCAAAGGTGCCTAAAAAAAGAAAAATTTTCTTCTCTTTTATCTTATCAAGCCACTCTGGCAACTTCTGCTTTGCAGCCGTTATTTTACCTTCCAGTTGCCTGTAGCCAAGATAAAAGACCTTATCCCTCTCGGTTTTCTCCCTGGGCACCTTTTTTAATGCCCAATTCAAAAAACCTTCAGAAACAGCCACCACAGCATCAGCAAGAGATATTTCCTGTCTTAAGCGCTGTCTATCCCAATAAAGAATGGCTTTAATGGCAGTTCGCACTAGACCTGAAAACTGTTGCCAGAAAATATCAGGCCAGGGATCACGAATATCCAGGACAAAAGGAATGTTATGAGCATGGGCATATAAAGCACCTTCATAGGCCAGATGATAACAGGGCATGGATGCTACAATAATGTCTGGCTTAGGATAATCTGGAGCCAGTTTTTTGAATTTATGGGCAATAATGCGGTGATCAATGTAACGTGTCAGGGAGACATTTTTTTTGTAACCATATCCCCGTAAACAATAAAGCTTATAATCTGGCTGAATTACAATCTCCCTGTCCTCTTTTACCACCCATGTTTTACGCTGATGCTCAAATGCACTGGTCCACCACAATACCTTATGGCCGCGTCCTACCAGGGTATCAGCCAGCATAGGTACCCGCAATTTACGAACATTGTCAGATAATGGTAAGAGTTCACCGATTGTCAGTAGCCAGATGTTCATGCTATACCTCAACTTATCATAAAGCCTTATTTCGGAGTTTATTGTTATTTAAGTTATATTTTTCTGATAAATTTACAATAAAAACACCTACGAAAAAAATCAATATGCCCATTGCTGGGATCATATAACGTAAAATAGATAAAACTAATGTTGTAATTGACCAGAAATAAAGAATTGTTAATAGAAAAAAAGCTAGAAGAAGTTTGTTAAACTTAAACTTCTTAAATGACAAGTGAATACCAATTAGAGCACTGACTATATAAAATATCTGTATGACAAGAATTTTGTATTCATGCCACATGGTTGAGGTTGCATACCATGCTCTTCTTACCTTCATTAAAAAAAGTTTTATTACTGGTTCTGGGTTATCCATTGCGTATTTAAAAAGATAAGCAAATATTTTATAAATAGAAGTCAAATTTTTTGAACTTTCATCTACACTTTTCATTAAAAGTTTTACATCATCAGGAACATAAATTGTATCACCTGCTTCTCCGGGTTTTAAGTAACGTGTTAGGCCATCAATCATTCCACCACTTCCTGATGTAGTCATTGGAAGAATCATGCCAGTATGCTTATAAACATAAATTTCCCAGGGCATAATAGTAATGATAAAGGATAAAGTCAGAAAAATAACCTGTAAGAATCGCTTTTTTATAGAGCAATTCTTATTCATAAGAATTATGATAATAAAAACGAACGGAAAATAAAACGTTATTGCTCTCATATAAGTTGCAGAAGCAATAATTATACCGGCCATAACAAACCAAAGAAGATTTTTATTATTCTTTAATGCATAGACGAATATTAATATTGAGGAATAATAGAAAATAAAAAAAGGAATTTCACTATTAGGTTGCTTGATTAGCCATAAATGAAATGGATAAGTTATCCAGATAATACCCGATATTACAGCAGATTCTTCACTCAATGCGAGCCGCGATATA
>CAJXJU010000358.1 GCA_913055195.1 uncultured Desulfohalobiaceae bacterium
AGTAATGGGCAGCCCCTGGAGCGCGGTTCTGGAGATGACATGATAGACAGCGGGCTGGTCAGTGACCAGCATTCTGGGAATACGTGGCATGGTGACAGTCTCCTTAAATAAATTGTTTTGAATTTATATATAAATATTACAGAAGGATAAAGATGTCAAGAAATTTCTCCTGTCCCATTTATTTTTTTTTCTTTTCTTTTCCCGCGCGTGGATGTGCTTTGTCATAGATTTTCATCACTGTCTCCAGATTTAAATGGGTATAGCGCTGGGTAGTGCTGATACGGCTGTGCCCCAGAAGTTCCTGAACACTTCTCAAATCCGCGCCTGATTGAAGCAAATGAGTGGCAAAAGTGTGGCGCAAGACGTGCGGGCTTATTTCCTGTGGCAGACCTGCAAGCTTGCTTAGTCGGGCCAGGATTCTGTTTGCTTCTCTGCGTTGCAGCCTTTTTCCCCGAAGACCCAGGAACAGCGCCTGCTCCTGGGGATCGGGATTAAAACCATTTCTTTGTTCAAGATAGGCCTTGAGTCTATCCCGACCTGCATCTGTGATGGGAGCAAGCCTTTCTTTGCCGCCTTTGCCCCTGACCTGGACGATTCCCTGGCCCAGATCAATATCTCCCAGATTAAGCCCCAGGGCTTCACTAATGCGTAGTCCTGAGCCATAAAGCAACTCTGCCAGGGCCAGGTCACGCAAATTTTTGGGACTGGGTTCAAGGTCCGTCTGCATCAAACTCAGTGCCTGGTCCACATTGAGCGTTCTGGGTTGGGGTTTGTCCTGTCTGGGATTTTTTAAGCCCTGGCAGGGGTTCTGGCGAATATATTTTTTTTTAAGAAGAAAACGAAAAAAACTGCGTAAAGAAGAGAGTTTGCGCGCGATGCTGGATTTGACAAGTCCCTGGTGGTGTAGCTCGGCCAAAAAAGCGTGAATGTCAGCGCGGTTTATTTCATCAGGTTGTTCATTGGACTTGCCCCTGGTCTTTAAAAAAGTTTCCCACTGGCTCAAATCTAAGGCATAGGACCTCAATGTGGCTTCTGAATAGCCTTTTTCCACATCCAGATAGGCCAGAAAAAATTGGACTGTCTCAGAGAGACTTTCGTTGGTCCATGACATAACAGCTCCTGGGATTTTTTTTGGCCAGTTTTTTGAGGTTCATGGCAATTTGCGCTGCTTCACCATAGTGAGAGAGTTTGGCATTGTGATTAAATACCACGGCAATGGATAATGCCATTATGGGAAAGGTTTGAATTTTACCCTGACGGTCGGTTGAACGGATAAAGCCCTGTTCGCGGTCTTCCGGATCGTAAAAGTTGGGTACAATGCTATCAAAATTCTGGATGATCACCTTGCATACGTTTTCTACTTTTTCAGGAGGTACAATAAATACAAAATCATCGCCGCCAATATGTCCGACAAAGGAATTCATACCGGCAAATGCCCGGATGGTATTCACAATCACACGCGCTGTCATCATCAGCACTTCATCTCCACGGGAAAAGCCATATTTGTCGTTAAAAGATTTAAAATGGTCCAGATCGGCATAGGCTAATGCAAAATTTTCTTTGCGATCAATAAGATTTTGAATTTTATGGATAATGGATGTGTTGCCTGGCAGTTTGGTAAGGGGATTGGCATCCAGGGCGCGCGCTGCTCGTGCCATTGTCAGATTCAGCCTGGCAAGGGCTATGTTTTTTTCAATTGGCTTGAGCAAAAAGTCATCGGCTTCCAGGTGGGCGAAATCAATATCATGTGGCAGGTCGTCCTGGTTGAGACAAATGATGGCGGGTACCTGACGATACACGTTTTCACTTTTAAACAACCGGATGAGTTCCAGGCCTTTGAGATCGTCCAGATCATTATCCACAATCAAAAGTTCAGGCGGATCATTAAAAAGATATTCAATAGCCCCTGCACCGCGTTCAGAAACAGACCATTGTGCCTGAGGATAGATATCTTTAAAGAGCTTAAAAAGCTCTGGATTTGATGAAATCAGGAAGAAATGTTTCATAAAGACCTCAAACTTCCTTAATCAGCCGGATTAAATCCTGAAAGCTCAATAAGGTCTGGTTCCAGTTCATCAAATATTGTTTCCAGATCAGGGAGCTGGAGCTTCAGGATTTTTAAAGCTCTGGGATTTAAATAACTGATTTGATCATCTCCGCCAGACCCTGCTTCAAAGGCACGCACGATAAAATCAGCAACATGTACAACCGCAGCCATTTCTGGATAATGGATTGCAGAGCCTATTTGATGGTGCCAGGCCAGGCCTTCACGCAGACGAACAGGAAAGCGCCAGTGATCAGAAAGCCATGCGTTGATGCGGTCATGTCCAAAGCCCATGA
>CAJXJU010000359.1 GCA_913055195.1 uncultured Desulfohalobiaceae bacterium
ATTTTTTAATAAATTAAGGGTATTATAAACTATAACCACTATTTTTCTTTAGGTGTCAAAATTTTGGTGCGATTGCCCTGACTCCCAACCCTTTGACCAGCTAGCCTCTCACTTCAAATTTATCGTAAGTCTTGTCATAGTCAATAAATTCACATTCTACACTTTCAACCCGACTCAATGGTGATCCCTGAAGCAAACGTTTTTTTAATTCTCTCAAACTATCTTCATCACCCTGAGCCAGAACCTCCACTTTGCCATCTTTCAAATTTCTAACCCAGCCAGTAACCTTTAAACTTTTGGCCTGATCCTGGGTCCAGGTACGAAAATAAACGCCTTGAACCTTACCGCGGACAAGACAATGCATGCTTTTCATGGTTTAAACCTCCTTATGTTGCACAGATGAAAACCACTTCACTATGTATCTCACTCTTATAGATCATTCCATACTTAATTACATATTTCCCTCTTCTTGAAAACTAAAATAATTGTCCTGGCCAATGATGATATGATCCAGCACTCGGAGTCCCAGATCTCTGGCAACTGCCTGAAGTTTTCTGGTCAACTGAAAATCCTGATGAGAAGGTCTGGGGTCTCCCCCAGGATGATTATGTAATAAAATTAAGCCACTGGCCTTAAGTTCCAATGCCCGCGCAATAACTTCACGGGGGAAAACTGGAGCCTGATCAACAGTGCCTGAGCAAATTTTTTCAAAAGCAAGAAGTCTATTTTTTGTATCCACTAAAATCATCCAGAACTCTTCAACCTCTAAAAAAGAAAGCCTTGTTCTGGCCAGTCTGGCAACTTTTGTCGGACTATCCAGAACAGTTTTAGGTTTAAACTCTGATTGTTCCAGCCGACTCCAGAACTCCCGCCATAGAAGCCAAAAAGTACTGATTCCCTGCCCTATTCCCGGCACCTGCTCAAATTGACTGGCTCTCGCAAAAAGAAGCTCTTTAAATGAACCAAATCGCTCCAGAAGCTCTTTTGCAAGAGGCTTGGTGTCCTTGCGCGGCACAGCATAGCCCAAAAGGAGCTCTAACACTTCATAATCTTCCAATAATGATGGATCTTTGCGTAATTTTTCCTTTAATCTCTTTCTATGTCCTAAATAATGAGGTTGATTTTTCATATTAATAGACACGATTTGGGGTTGGGGCAAGAGGTATCAGCAAGAATGAAACAAATCTATTAATTTTGCTGTTAAAATTTCAAGCGCCTGTTCTGGTGTAAACTGGCCAGTTTTAACATTTACTTCTGCTTCCAGGGCCAGCTCAAAAATATTTGAGAGTTTTTTTAAGCCTAACTTTTGGGCCAGATTCTTTTTTTGAGCCTTCAACTTTGGATAAAGGGATACGTGCCCTTCCTCACCTGTAGCTAATTGCCACAGTATTCTGGCTTCCCGGACTAATAGCCCGAGAAAAGGAAAAAGAAAGTCCCCACCAATTAACTGTTCACGCAAGATTTTGGTCCATAACTTAATATCCTGACCCCTGGTCTGTAACGCCTTGAAAAAGGCAAATATATCTATCTGCGCATAAGAATTAAGTACAGAAAGGTCTGAAAGTTCAATCTGTTCACGCTGACCCAGATAGATTTCCAGTTTCTTAAGTTCGTTATTTAAGGCTGTACTGTCCTCCGGGGCCAGACTTACCAGAACATTTAACACTTTTGGGCTAATTTTTTTCCCATGCCTTTTGGCCCACTTAGTAATGTACCCTGGCAAGGCAGCTCTGGTTAGTCCTGGATTTTGCCATATCCAGCCTTTTTTCTGGGCTATTCCCCAATATTTTTGCCTTTCAATAACCTTAGGAATTTTGGGTTTACCCCTTTCCCATGGCTTTTCTAAACAAAAAAAAGGCCAGATACTAGCCTTAAAACCTTTAAGATACTGACCTAAATCCGACCAGAAATCCACGGGTAATTCTTCAGCACGCCGCAAAATAATCACCTGGCCGCTACCAAAAAGATTGGGTTGATTTAAGTTAGACCAAAAGTTGCCCGGCAGGGGTTCATCCCCCCAAAAAACTTTTTTGATCCATTCTTTTTGAGGAAATTTGGCCAGCTGACTATGAATATAATCCTGGATAAGGCTTAAATCCGGACAAATACAAAAGGTAAAGCCGGGACGCTTCATTTTTTTAGTTCGACATCCGAGGTTCGACGTTATTTTAGGTTCTCTGTTCACTGACCACTGTTCACTGTTCACTGTTCACTGATCACTGTTCACTGACTCAACTTTCTGAGTTAAAAAAATGTTCAATTTTTTCAGTAAATTATAAAATAGAACTGAGAAAAACTCCATTTTCAGGAAACGATCTAAACAACTATTAAC
>CAJXJU010000360.1 GCA_913055195.1 uncultured Desulfohalobiaceae bacterium
CACATTCTTCAGCCCTGAGGTGCCTGGCCAGAGGAAAAAATAGTGGATTTATTTTTCTCCACACATCAACAGATAAACGTAAATTTCTCCATACCCGCTCAAAAAACCATCTGAACCAGCCGCCAGAAACAAATATCGTTTTTATTTGATTTTTATATGGCTCTAAATATTTTTCCCACCCCCTGGATGTATAGGCTATAACTTTCTTAAATCGCTCTTCTGGCAGGTTCACTACAGCTTCCAGCATGGCCTGGCAATATTGAAACTTACCTCCGCCATAAGGCTCTGTATCCAGAAAAAGACCTGTTTTCCTAGACCTGAAGGACATAACATGCGCTCCAGGTTGTAAAGTCTGGCTCATTATCCCTCATCCAGGCAAAACTTTTTATTAATTTGAAACCAGTTTGTGAACAAAATAATCTTATTTCAGGCTCAAAAAGATACCTCATCCGATGTGTTTCCTGTAATTCTTCCACCTTTTGGGTATTTTTGTCTTTTATGATCAAGGTATAATTCACATCCACAACATCCAGATTGGGATGCATGACAGGTTCAGCAATGCGAATGACACGCGTGGATTTATCTTCCAGATATTTTACCCTTACTTCTGGTCTGTCAGTAAGAACAGCAGGGCCATACCAGCAATCAAAGATAAAAAAACCTCCAGGTTTAAGGTGTTCTTTTGCAGTTAAAAAGACTGCCTGAATATCATTATTGTTCACCTGATAACTCATCACATGGAAAAGGGAAATCACAACATCAAAGGTCTGATCAAGACGAATTGTTCTGGCGTCACCGTGAGAAAAAAATAACCTCTGGCCAAGCTCAGACGACAATAATGCCCTTTTCCGTGCAGCAACCTCAAGCATCTGTTCGCTCATATCCACACCATGCACAACCAGGCCAGAGCGGGCAAGATGCTTTGCATGCGCGCCAGTTCCACAGCCCAACTCCAGTACTTTGCTGGCATCTGGCGCGTAGCGCACAATCAATTTATAAATATACTCTGCCTCAGCAGCATAATCCTTATCCTTATACAATAAATCATAATATTTTGAATAAGCCTTAAATACTGCCATTTCAGTCTCCTTCTAACCACTGTAGCACATCAGATAGTTTCTACCCTCTGCTCATAACTTCTTGCACAGCTTTAGCCACCTTTTTTATTTGTTCCTCAGTAAGAGCCAGGCCACCTGGGAGATAAAAGCCACGGCGGGCTAATTTTTCAGCAACCGGCAATTTCTCGTTTTCAAACAATCCCATGTTTTTAAACACTGGTTGCTCATGCATGGGCCAGAAAAATGGCCTTGTGCCAATGTTATATTCAGAAAGCATCTTCATTGCTTCAAAAGCATCAAAATTCACCTCATCCTTTAAAACCAGGCCATAAACCCAATAAATATTTTCAGCATAATCAGTTGCAGCCAGAGGAAGTTGCAAACCTGGCACATCTTTTAACAACTCTGTATAGAGTTTACCCATTTGCCGCTTACGAGCTACATGCTCTTCCAGCTTTTCCAGTTGCGCCAGACCAACTGCTGCCTGCAAATTGGTCATCCGAAAGTTCCAGCCCAGTTGCTCATGCACAAACCTTTTCTTGCCCTTGCCAAAACAAAGATTACGTAAACTTCTGCACTTCTCCGCCAGTTCCTTATCATCAGTTACAATCATTCCACCTTCACCTGTGGTAATATGCTTGTTAGCATAAAAACTAAACGTGCTTATATCCCCAAAACTTCCACAAGCACGACCCTTGTAGGTCTGTCCTATCATTTCTGCAGCATCTTCAATTATTTTCAAACCATATCTATCAGCTAACTTCAGGATAGGATCCATATCCACGGGCAGGCCAAAAATATGCACCGCCATGATTGCCTTGGTGCGCTTTGTAATTTTTTCTTCAATCTGTGTTACATTCATATTCCAGGTATAGGGATCACTATCCACAACTACCGGCATTGCACCAGTTCGTACAATGGCAGATGCACAGGAAATAATTGTAAATGAAGGCAATATAACTTCATCTCCCGGACCTATGTCAAGGGCAGCCACTGCAATATCCAGAGCAGCAGTGCCATTGCAAACTGATATTCCATATTGACGGTCAACAGAAGATGCAAACTGCTCCTCAAATTTTTTTACAAAACTGCCTTCAGAACTTATCCACCCTGTCTCAATACATTCAACCAGATACTTTTTTTCATTGCCATCAAGTAATGGTTCGTTTACCGGGATCATTAAATTCATACCTCACCAATTTTTTGATTAATATTATTTGGAAAAGCAACTAAAAGAGATGTTATAATATAAAATAATTGTCCTC
>CAJXJU010000361.1 GCA_913055195.1 uncultured Desulfohalobiaceae bacterium
AAACGTGCTTTCCGCAACTCCGAAAGTTGAGTTGAGCAAGCTAACCTGCTTTATCTCTTCAATTGATTGGCAATCTGCAACATCTGATCAGATGTAGTAATGGCCTTGGAATTTACTTCATAGGCCCTTTGTCCAACAATCATATTGACCATTTCCTCTACCAGCTCCACATTGGACATCTCCAGAAATCCCTGGGCTATCGTTCCTACATTATTTTCTCCGGGCACTCCCTGAGTGGCAGCACCTGAGGCCTTGGTTTCCAGAAACAGGTTCCGGCCAATGCTTTTTAGTCCCGGAGGATTAATAAAAGTATAAAGGGGAATATCAATTGCTGCCAGTTCATTACCCTCTTTATCCAGAGCAGCCATATGGCCGTTTTCAGTAACCACAATATTTTGTGTTTCAGGTGGCACTGTAAACTCTGGTTGCAAGGGATAGCCATTGGCCGTTACTACCCGTCCATCCTGGTCAAGTTTAAACGCACCAGCTCTGGTATAGGCTATTTGATTGCCATTAACCAGAACCTGAAAAAAACCGTCACCTTCTATGGCCAGATCCAGAGGATTGCCTGTACTCTGATAATCACCCTGAGAAAATATCTTATGCACCGTTACCGGCCTGACGCCCATGCCTATCTGCATACCAGTAGGGATACGATCTCCAGACAGATTCTGGACACCTGCTATTTTTAAGTTTTGATACATTAAATCCTCAAACTCTGCCCTGCTCTTTTTAAAACCAATTGTATTGACATTAGCCAGATTGTTGGCTGTCACATCAATATTCAATTGTTGAGCTATCATGCCTGAAGCCGCTGTCCAGAGTGAACGCATCATAATTTTAATCCTCCTTGCTGAATCCGTGAACTTTAGTAATCATTTCATCCGTACGGGAACAATCCCCGTGTGATAGAGTCGCCTGCAAAAAGTAAATTCTTCCATGCGGGGACAGGCGAACAGCGAAGCGTGCGTTGTAACGGTTGTAACCATTTGAAATCATTAGCCGTTCGCCTGTCCCCGCTAGCTGTAATTTGTGAGTTTCGACTTTTTGCAGGCGACTCACAAGTAAAAGTTCACGGATTCAGACTCATTTTTAAATGTTAAAATAAGATTCTATCGAATAGTACCAACATCACGAATTACTTTTTGATCTTCTTCCTGAGTTGAAGACATCACTTTTTGCATTGCTTCAAATGTACGCAACGTCTCTATCATATTGACCATCTCAGTGACAGTTTCAACATTGGACATTTCCAGATAACCCTGGCGAATAAAGGCCTTGTCAGTTACTACTGGTTGAACATTGAAACCAGGTTTAACTGCAAATAATTGCCGCCCTATCTTCTGCAACACATTCAAATCCTTAAATGTCACGATTTCCAGTTGCGCAACCTTATTGCCATTGATCAACACATTACCATCCTCAGTAATATCTATCCGTCCTTTGCCTGTCAGAACCACAGGATTGTTCATCCTGTCCAGGAGAACAAAACCCTGGTTGGTCATCATTTCATTTGTCTGAGGATGTTTATAGAAATTACCGTTTCTGGTATAATAAATTTTGCCATCAGGTCCTCTTACTTTAAAAAAACCTTCCCCCTGGATCCCCAGATCCAGAGGATTATCAGTTTGTCTCAATGAACCCTGGTTATAGTCAATCCTGGTAAAAGCTATTCTTGTCTGACTCATATCCCTGGCTCTTGGCCACAAATAAACATCTCTGGCTGTTGGATGGATCTGCTCATCCTTGACAGTATCATTGGGATTTAAATAATCATGAGCATAATGATAAAAAACATCCTTAAAAGCCAGTTTATCTTTTTTATATCCAACGGTATTCACGTTGGCCAGATTATTGGCTATGATATTTAGCCTGTGCTCCTGAGTAAGAGCCCCAAAAAGGGCTGAATACATGCTTTGTTGCATAATTTACCTCCTCATTTAAAAAGAAGCAAATATCAGACCAATCTTCCCAGCTTCCTATCTTCCTTCCTTAAATTAAGATGCGTAACTGCCCACTTGACAAACATTAGTTTATTTGACATTTGACTCTGGTTATTCGAGCGGGTGTAGCTCAGCTGGTAGAGTACAAGCTTCCCAAGCTTGGTGTCGCGGGTTCGATCCCCGTCACCCGCTCCACTCCTGGTTAAAATAACCGGCCTTTAAGGCTAGAATTTGGAGTGGACCTTCAGGTCCACTTTTTTTTTCTTAAATTAGCGAAAGTAGCGTAAGCAGCGTAAACGTGGTAAATTTTATGGAACTCAACTTTCGGAGTTCCGAAAGTTGAGAAATTCGAAATCCGAATATCGAAA
>CAJXJU010000362.1 GCA_913055195.1 uncultured Desulfohalobiaceae bacterium
GACTGTTTCGCCTTTGTTGATAACGGGACAACCCTCTTCTTCCGGCACTGGACAGATACGAGAGCAGTTATGTCCGATAAATTCTAGAGGATTTTCGCAGCTCATTAATTTTAATGCAGCATTGTTGGCAAAGCGGACGATACGGTCACGGCCAACTCCAACAACAGCTACAGGAAGATTATCAATTAGATATTTTAGTTCTAATGAAGTATCTTCAGCTATAGTCAATTTGTTGATAAGATTTTTGACTGTCCGCCTGATATTAAAGGATAGAATGGCTACTAACAGGCCTAACAAAAGGCCAACAGATATCACTATCCACCTTGTTGTTGCTATTAGGGCATTCATTTTTTGTTGGTGATTATTTAGAATCTGTGAAGTTGACTGAGCGAGAAGATCGGTTATGGATAGAAAACGGGTGGAAAGATTGTTTATTTTGTTGGCAAGTTTTTGCCGCTCCTGAAATAGAGCAGCGTATTGTTGCTGAAAGGCTTCAAGATTGTTGGCATAGCGCTTTAAGATAGCAATTGCGTCAGGAGAGATGAGTTCCTGGTGGTGCGCTTTAAAATCAAGCTTCCAGATCAGAAGATCCTGTTGTAAGCGGTTGACCTCATGTAAAATTGGTTTAAGTTTGCCGTAAAAAGATTGCCATTGCGGGCCGAGTAACAATTTGCCCTGATCTTTAAGTTTATTGTGGAAATATTGATTCCAGTCTTCTGTTTTATAATGCTCTGTTTGGGAAAGTAAAAGCGAAAATTCAAGATTTATTTTTTGGAAAAAACTTCTGATTTCATCTCGATATCGCAAGATTGCAAGTATCTGGTCTGTCTTGCGCTGGATGTGTGTTTGGACATTGGAAGAACCAATAAAGATTGCTATAAGGAGGAGCAAACCACCAAGTAATCCAGCAAGAGTTATTTTGTCTATATAGCTGAGTAACCGTATGTTAAAGTTAGATTGAGAACCAGCAGATGGAGGGTTATTTTTTTGAGTCATAAATTACCATGAAGATACATTTTCATGCACGGGCGGGCGATAAAATACCTTATCATGAACATTTAGGAGATGAAATTCTGAATCATCCTTTTTAGTTGCATGACTTCCTCCTCAAGTTGCATATCCCCTTCTTTTGCTTTAATTTCAATTGTCCTGGCAAGTTCAGCAGCTTGATCCTGGCCAATGTTCCAGAAAGCTCCTTTTATGGTATGGGCGGTCCTGGATAGATTAAGACCATCCTGTTCTGTTCAGTATTTATCAAGCAATTCAAGGCCTTCTCGCATAGAAATACAGGCTATGTTGAAGAGCCTTCAGCATCGCTTTTTTTCAGTCCTGATGTGGCTGTAATATACTCAATCACCTTTTGTTTGCTCATTTTTTACCTCTGATGTTATCCGAAGAAAAAATAAAAAAAGGGAACGCCAGAAATGGCGTGCCCTTTTAAGCTAATCCAGTTGTGAAAGCAAGGTTTCTTTGATTTCCTCAATGGTGCCTTCACCATTCAATTCAATATATTTGAACCCGGCTTTTGGAGCTAAATCTTTGTAATAGTAAGCTGCGGCCAGGGTGCCTGTCTTCGTATCATAATAGATGTCGTGCCTTTTATTGATAGCGGCTTCATCCTGGTCATCAGAACGGGTTTTTAATTCGCCGCCACAAACACGACATTTATCTCCGTCAGGTTTGATGGCATCAATGTAGATGTTGTTGGGATGATTTGGGTCATTTACACACAACCGTCTGCCCATGATCCTGTTTTTCGCGACCTCTCTGGGCAACAGTATTTCAATAACATAATCCAGTTTCATCCCTGCCTCTTGCAGGGCTTCCCACAACTTTTGCGCCTGGACAATATTGCGGGGGAATCCGTCCAGTAGCCACCCGTCCTTGCCTTTTTCCTTCAGGGTTTCCAGAACCATTGGGATAGTGATTTCATCAGGAACCAGGTCTCCCCGATCAATATACTCTTTGGCCTTTTTACCCAGGTCCGTACCCTGACTGATATGTTCCCTGAAAATTGCGCCAGACTCAATATGGGCCAGATTGTATTTCTTTTTCACCAGAGAGCCCTGGGTTCCCTTGCCACTACCGTTTGGTCCAAAAATTAAGATGTTCACCTTTGACCTCCTTATGAAAAATTTCACAAAAAATATCCTGTGCGCACCATTCTGTCAATGCCAGAATTGAATTTGTTAAGCTTGTTTTTTAAGCTTGGCAATGCTTAAAGGTTCGGTTAAATAGAGTCACTCAACTTTCGGAGTTCCGAAAGTTGAGAAATTCGAAATCCGAATATCGAAA
>CAJXJU010000363.1 GCA_913055195.1 uncultured Desulfohalobiaceae bacterium
TAAGGAAGGTGATCTTGATGTCAGGGTGGAGGTTAAAAGAGCAGATGAGATTGGACAACTAGCTCAGGGGTTTAACAGCATGGCTCAGAGGATCAGCGATCATGTTAGTGATTTGCATGATGAGATTGTAGCCAGAATTCAGATAGAAAAAAGGTTAGCCAGGGAAAAAGAGTTGTTATCAGTGACGCTGCGCAGCATTGGTGATGGAGTTATTTCTACTGATAGTAAGGGCAGAGTGGTTTTAATGAATAAGACAGCAGAAAAGCTGACAGGCTGGAAGGAGCAGGAAGCCGTTGGCAGAGAGCTCACGGAAGTATTTCCCATTGTCAATGGCACTACCCGTGAGCCCATGGAAAATCCAGTGAACAAGGTTTTAGATACAGGTGATGTAGTTGAATTGGCCAATAATACTGTTTTGCTGACCAGAGATGGAAAAGAAAAGTTGATTGCTGATTCTGCAGCTCGAGTTCTGGACAGCCAGAATCGCATACTGGGTGTTGTACTTGTTTTTCGAGACGTGACAGAAAAGTACAGATTGGAAGAAGAGCTGGCCAGGGCTAATAAACTTGAGTCTCTTGGGGTTCTGGCAGGGGGCATTGCACATGATTTTAACAATTTGCTGACAGGAATAATGGGTAATTTAAGCCTGGCTAAAAAGCTGGCAGGAGAGAATTTGAAAGTTGCTGAGAGACTGGATGCTGCGGAAAAGGCAATTGTCAGAGCAAGGGATTTAGCTGGCCAATTGCTTACCTTTGCCAGAGGCGGAGCACCTGTTAAGGAAGTGGTAGATATTAAAAAACTTATTCAGGAAACAGCCAATTTTGCCCTGGCAGGAACAAATGTCCGTTGTGAGCTTGAGTTTGATGAGCCTTTATGGGCGGCAGAGGTTGATTACAGCCAGATAAGTCAGGTTATTCACAATTTGATTATTAATGCCAGGGATGCCATGCCTGGTGGTGGAATTATCACTGTAAAATGTGAGAACTGTTTGGTTTCTGAGGAGGAGAATAAATTGCCGTTAAAGCCTGGTAAGTATCTAAAAATTATTGTTGCTGATCAGGGACATGGCATACCTGAGCGTTATTTATCCAGAATTTTTGAGCCATATTTTACCCGCAAGAAAGGAGGGCACGGGCTGGGCCTTTCCATTGTGTATTCAATAATCAAAAGGCATGAAGGCCATATCAGTGTTGCCTCTAAAGAAGGTTATGGAACCACATTTAAAATTTATCTTCCAGCTACGGAAGAGAAAGTTGAGCAAAAGAAAATTTCGGCTGTTCAGACTTCCATACAACGAGGTGGCAGGGTTCTTGTTATGGATGATGACGAATTGGTGGGAGATATTGCAATTCAGGCACTGGAAGAGCTGGGCTTTGAGGCAGACCTGGCAAGAGATGGCACAGAGGCCATTGAGTTGTATAAAAAGGCAATGCAGGCAGGAAGCCCCTATCTGGCCGTAATCATGGATATTACTATTCCTGGTGGAATGGGAGGCAAGGAGGCTATAAAATATCTTAAAGAAATCGATCCTCAGGTGAAGGCCATAGTGTCCAGCGGTTATGCCAATGATCCTGTTATGGCCCAATATAAAGATTATGGTTTTGCAGGCGTATTGGCCAAACCTTATACTCTGGAAGCACTGGAAGATGTTTTGATGACGGTTCTGGGATGAGTTTTCAGGGAGCTGGAAGATGAAAAGGAAAAGGGATTACGGTTTTAACCGTAATCCCTTATTTTTTTCTGGTCGGGAAGACTGGATTTGAACCAGCGGCCCCCTGCTCCCAAGGCAGGTGCGCTACCAGGCTGCGCCACTTCCCGCAAAGAGGAATAATTTTTAACCGGGATTAAAAAGTTTGTCAAGAGGCAGGAAAAGAAAAAACTCGCGGCCTGACGTCTTCGCGCAAGGAATTTAAAAAAATTGATGCGATAGAATTTTTGAGAGAAAACAGGGGCTTTGAAAAAACCGTTTATGGATGAATTTATACTTTTCGCCTAAAAGATTTTTGTTTTTTTGGGAATTATCTTGCTGAGGCTCTGATTAATATGTAAGCCCTTACCTGGTAAATTTTTATGTTTTCAACCAGGGGAGGAGTGCGTGTGGTATAATTTTTGCTTGCTTGCTTGCTTGCTTGCTTGCTTGCTTGCTTGCTTCATCCTTTTGATAGCCAGTGGGCTTTCGCCCCCGGTTAATGGTTTTGCCTGTTGAAAAAAAAGAATATTAGAAGGGTTGAAATAAATTACTCAACTTTCTGAGTTGAAAAAATGTTTAATGTTTTCAGCTAATTACAAAGCCA
>CAJXJU010000364.1 GCA_913055195.1 uncultured Desulfohalobiaceae bacterium
TTTCGATATTCGGATTTCGAATTTTTCAACTTTCGGAACTCCGAAAGTTGAGTTAGGGAAGATAAAAAGAGGGAAGTTAAGAAGAGAGGAAATGTTTCAGAAGGTTATGAGATGGCTAAAAAAAAGAAAAAGAAAAAAATTTTAAAGAGACGTCAGCAAAAGAGGGCTATGCGTTCCAGAAAAGCCAGAACATCAGCAAAGTCCAGAAAAATGCATTTAAACTCTCATCCGTCAGTACCTCCTGAGTTTCGCCTGGGTGTGAATGAAGAAATGGTTATGAAGTGGATGGATGACATGACATCTATATTGATGGACGATTTTACACTGGCCAGTGAACCAGAATTTGAGAACCTTTATTTTGACTTAATCTCTGTTTTTGATCTGACAGCAAAATATTTACCTCAACTGGAGGAGTGCTTTAAGGAGCAGGATGAAGAAAAGCTCTTATTGCAAAGAAGTGAGATATATGCCTCGATGTTAGAGGAGTTATTGACTCCGGAATTTAAAGAGACAGTGCTGGATTTGCTTGATCAAGTGATTCAGCGTAAACAAAAAAGTCAGGATAAAAATGTTTATGTTTGGATATACATAAAGAAAATGCTGATAGATGCAGAGGAGGACATCTGGACCAATTGCGCTCTGACACAGGCAATACTGAACAAGACAATTGAATTGGTTTTACCTTTGATGGAATTGATCAATAAGAAAAAAGACTTTACTCCTGTGGATATAAAAGCAGTTCTCGAGGAGGCAGGAATTACAGATGCAAAACTTGAGCAGATACAGGGGCTGACAGAGAATTTTCAGGAGTATGAGGATGATTTTATTGTAGATACACTGGCTGATATGTATGAGAAAGATATGATTATAGGGCTTTTTACAGAAGAAGATTTTTATGCTTATAATCAATATCTTGAGCAAAATAAATCAAAATACGAAGCTTTTTTTCATGGTATCGAGATAGATGATATAGAACCTTCAGATGAAGTTGCGCAAGCAATTCTGGACGAAATTAATGAAACGATAAATGATTTTTTGTCAGAGTACCTGACAGAGCAACATTTACACAGAATGCAAAAAGTTATTCACGAACGGCTTTCAGAAGTAACTTCCTGGAGATATGAATCTTTTTATAAAATTTTGCTGGACTCTATAGATGATTATCTAAAGCATAAACAAAAGAGTGGAGCAATCGCTCTGTTAGCAATGGTTATGACTGTAGAGCTAAAGAAATTGGGATCGTCTGCAAACTTCGACTTTTCGCAGGCGGCTCAAGAAGGGTAATTGGCAAAAAGGAGGTTGTGAAAATGCCCCGACTTAGACGAATCCTCATTACTGACCAGCCAGCGGTTTATCATGTTATTTCCAGATCAGCTTTGCCAGGTCTGCCCATTTCTGATCCTGATAAAGAGGTTTTTTTTAACATCCTTAAATTCCTCACTTCTGTCTATTGTCTTGATCTCATTGGCTTTTGCATCATGGGCGATCATTTTCATCTCCTGGTGCAGACCTATCCACAGGAGAAGATGTCTGATGCTGATGTCGGGCGTAGTTTTAAGATTTATTACGGTGATAACAGTGATAAGGTTTTGCCTGCCAATCAGATATCCAATTTCAGGCAGAAATGGACACACCTCTCTCAATATGTTAAAGAGCTAAAACAAAGATTTACGCATTATTACAACAAACATTATGGCCGCAAGGGATACTTCTGGACAGACAGATATAAAAGCGTGATTGTGGAAAAAGGCTGGACCCTGCTCAATTGTCTGGCATATATTGATCTCAATCCTGTGCGGGCAGGTCTTGTTCAGAAGCCAGAGGATTATCCCTGGTCATCTATGGGGTACCTGGCCAGAACAGGCAATAAAGATGGGTTACTTACTCTGGACTTTGGCCTTGAGGAATACAATATAGACGATGTAGCAGAGCAATTTCGCATGTATCGTGAGTATGTATATAAGCATGGAGGCTTGGAGAAACCGGAAGAATATTTTTCTGTTGATAAAAAGAAGGCTGGAAAAGGTCAAAAAAAAGGAGCTAAATTAACTACAGCAGATCGTTTATTGTCCAGGACAAGATATTTAACAGAAGGAGTTTTTGTGGGAAGTCCAGGATTTGTTAAAGAACAGTTTCAACGTTTTAAAGATGAATTGGGCGTAAAGAGGGATCGGAAACCACATAAAATATCAGGTTTTGAAAATATATATTCTTTCAGGCAGACTCCATAAATGATTCGCCTGCAAAAAGTATATTTTTCCGTGCGGGGACAGGCGAACAGCGATAGCGAG
>CAJXJU010000365.1 GCA_913055195.1 uncultured Desulfohalobiaceae bacterium
GCGGTAAGTCAACTCTGACAGTTAATGACTATCCCGCTACCAGCGGATGCCCCCAATGCATTATAGGTGCTCGGTGCCTGTCCCTGGAGTACCGGAAATTGGTGTGATCCCGCTACCAGCGGATGCACCCAAATTAAGGTGCGATTGCCCTGATATCTGCCCCTGAAAGGGATGAAGATATTTGTCAAATATGTTTGACAGAATTTGTCTGGAATTGTAAAATGTATTTTACAATACTTTAATACTTTTTTTGAGAGGTCAGAGCGTTGGATTTTGCTTTCTTTTTTCAGGAACAACAGAAATTATTGAGTAAAACTGTTCTGCGAGTTAAAAGGTATCTTTATGATCAACTCAATTGGACAAATAGATGTATCGCTATAACAGGACAGAGAGGCGTAGGAAAGACAACTTTAATGCTTCAGTATATCAAAGAAAATTATGCTAATAGTCAGGATGTTTTGTATATCTCTGTAGATAATCCATATTTTAAAACTATATCTTTATACGAATTTGCCATCGAATTTGAGCAGGTTGGAGGAAAAATATTATTTCTTGATGAGATACATAAATATAAAGATTGGTCATCACATATTAAAGCTATTTATGACAATACAGAGCTTCAAATTATTTTTTCCGGCTCATCAATGTTGCAGATTTATAAAGATGACAATGATTTAAGCAGGAGAGTCATTCATTATAAGCTGTCAAATCTTTCATTTCGGGAATATTTAAAATTCAAAGGGATTTTAGAGTATCATGCAGTTGATATTGAAGATATTTTTAACAATCACTATTATATTGCCTCTGAAATTGCTGCGTTTATTAAACCTTTACAATATTTTCAAAGTTATCTGAAAACAGGGTGCTATCCGTTTTTTCTGGAAGATGAAGCTACTTATCATTATAAACTAATTAATATTTTAAACCAGGTTCTGGAAAGTGATCTTTTATATGTGTCTAATATTTCATTTTCACAAATTGATAAGATAAAGAGATTGATTTATCTTATAGCAACGTCAGTACCCTTTACGCCGAATATGTCGAAATTGTCTCAGGCAACCTCTATTTCACGTCCAACACTAAATGATTATCTTTATTTTTTAGAACGTGGTGATATTATTTCTACGCTAAATTATCCAGGAAGAGGATATAAAAAGCTTACAAAACCAGATCGTATATTTTTAAATAATACAAATTTAATGTATGCAGTGTCTGGCTCTCCTGATAAAGGTAGTGAACGTGAAACTTTTTTTGTCAATCAATTAAAGAATTATTATAATAATAAACGGACGTTTATAGATGATGAAAAACTTATGCTCGACAGGAAAGGGGATTTTCTCGTTGAGAATAGATATATAGTTGAGATTGGAGGAAAAAACAAATCATTTCAGCAAATTAAGGATATTGATAATGCTTTTGTTATAGCAGATGATATTGTAATAGGATTTAAAAACAAGATACCACTCTGGCTTTATGGTTTTTTGTATTAGGCTGAAATAGATTTGAGTCGCCTGCAAAAAGGGACTTTTTGCAGGCTCTGTTCAAGGTTCAATGTTTTCAAAAAAATCTGACCCCAGAATTCAGAAGCGTAAGTCATGGATTTATCAAATTTCTAAATTGACAAAAACACAGCACTAACACTAACATTTGACAGAAACAGTAACACCAAAACAGAACGGAGATAAACATTATGGCTAAAATTCTTGTTACCGGTGGTGCAGGGTATATTGGTTCACACACAAGTCTTGCTTTAACCTCGGCTGGATATGAGGCAGTTGTTTATGATAACCTTTCAACCGGGCGCCGTGAGGCTGTGCTGCCGCCAGCCAGGCTCGTAGTCGGGGATTTAAAGGATATAGACAAATTAGACAAGCTTATGCGCGAAGAAAAATTTCAGGCCATAATTCATTTTGCCGCCAGTATAGTGGTTCCAGAATCAGTAGAAAATCCCCTGAAATATTATTTAAACAATACCTCAAATACTACTTTTTTAATCAATCTGGCTATAAAAAATAATATTCCAAATTTTGTCTTTTCTTCCACGGCTGCTGTTTATGGAATGCCGGAGGCAGTGCCTGTAAACGAGCAAAGCGAGATTGCGCCTATCAACCCTTATGGCCGTAGCAAGGTTATGAGTGAATGGGTAATTCAGGATGCAAATTTTGCTCATCCTGATTTTAATTTCATTATCCTGCGTTATTTTAATGTAGCAGGGGCTGATCCTCAGGGCCGCATTGCTCAGAGCACCCCGGTCGCCACACATTTAATCAAAGTAGCCTGCCAGGC
>CAJXJU010000366.1 GCA_913055195.1 uncultured Desulfohalobiaceae bacterium
CTATATATTCAATAACATTAGTATATTTTGTTGATATAGCGTTGATTGTAATCCATTCAAGTTACATGCAGGATAAAAAAATAACATAGAATTTATCCAAAATATATTATTTATTTCTGAAGACTGAAATTTCACATACGGAGGAATACGACCTAAAAAAAAACCTGTTTCCTTGCCTCCAGACAATATACTGGATTTCTGGGATGCAGCATTAATAGCGATTGGCTCACCATAAAAACCAAGATGAGAATTTTGTCTTACAAATTCCATACTAAAATTCATTAATTGAGACAAAATATAATTTCCACGAAATTCTGGATGTACAACAGCTATGCCTGCATAATATAGATATATAAAAGGAAGATGCTTAATGATAAGAAGTCCTACTACGTTTCCTTGTTGATCCTTTGCAACAATCGGTATAAAATTACCGCTATCAATTAGGTGAACTAATTTATGTTCGTCATACATTTCTTCCTTAGGATATGTACTACCATAACTTGTATATATAAGACTTACTAATTTATATGCTTCTAAAGAAGTTAATATTTCTATCTTAACCATCTTGAGTTTACTGCAAAAAGTCAAAAACAGCGTTTTTAACAAAATTGTTGTCGTCTAACATTCTGAAAACATTAAACTTTGAACGTTGAACATTGAACGAAGCTGCAAAAAGGGACTTTTGCAGGCGACTCCATTTTAAAATTTTTCATTATCATCATTATAAATATGTAAGCTTGAACTGATTTGTGCGAGATATGAGTCGCCTGCAAAAAGTCGAAACTCGTATTTTACAGCTAGCGGGGACAGGCGAACGACTAATGATTTCAAATGGTTACAACCGTCACAACGCACGTTCGCCTGTCCCCGCACGGAAAAATTTACTTTTTGCAGGCGACTCTGAAGATGTCATGGAAAAGTTATTGCTTTTAGCCAAAATTGAAAAAGGTTGTCAGGAAGCCGATGCTGGCAAAACAATTACGCATTCCGAAGCAGAAAGGCGTATGGCAAAATGGTTGAAATAAGATGGACAGAATAGGCACTAGATGACGTTGACAATATTGCAGAGTACATTGCCAGGGATTCATTGTATTACGCCCAATTATTTGTTCAAAAAATATTTCAGTCTGTTAGGCGTTTAACCACATTTCCAGAATCAGGAAGAAAAGTGCCTGAAATAGGGAGGAATGAGATACGAGAAATCATAGTCGGTAATTATCGCATTATTTATCGTTCTCAAAAACAAGTGATTGAAATTCTTACAGTTTATCATTCATCAAAATTGTTGAATAAAGATTTTATAGATAATTAGTTTATATCTTGCTGTTATTAAGGAGGATTAATGTTACCCATAGCAGTCTTAATTTCAGGTAGTGGCTCTAATTTACAGTCCATAATAGACAGGATCGAACAAAATGTCCTTCATGCTGAAATCAAGGTGGTTATCAGTAATAAAGCTGAGGCCTATGGCCTGACCAGAGCAAAAAAGCATAATTTGCCCACGGAAGTTATTGAACATCAAAATTTTTCTTCCCGCGAGGAATTTGATCAGGCCATGGTGGAGGTCATCAAAGCAGCCGGCGCAGAGGCAGTTATTCTGGCTGGGTTTATGCGCATCTTAACTCCTGTGTTTATTCAGGCCTTTCCCAATAAGATTTTAAATATTCACCCTGCTATTTTGCCCAGCTTTCCTGGCGTGCATGGCCAGGCTCAGGCGGCTGATTATGGGGTGCGCTTTTCCGGGTGCACAGTGCATTTTGTAGATGAAAAAATGGATCATGGCCCGATTATTATTCAGGCTGTTGTTCCGGCCTATACCAATGATGATGGTCAGAGCCTTGGTCAGCGTATCCTGAAGTGGGAGCATCGAATTTATCCCCAGGCCATTGAGTGGCTGGCCCAGGGAAGGCTTAAAATCGTGGGCAGAAAAGTGGAGGTGGAAAATTCGCCGGCTGTTTTTGTACAGGTTGACGAAAATGAACCAGCCCTTGTCAATCCAGGATTGGAAAGGGGGTTTTAAAACAGTGAACAGTGAACAGTGAACAGTGATCAGTGAACAGTGGGCAGTGAACAGTGGGTAGATATAAAGTGCTGTCTCTACATAATTAACACGCTGAAATTTTTATTTTTCTTTTTTCTTGTTTCTATTTAAGGTAAGGTTTATATTCCCTCTCCCATGGTAAGAGCAGTCACCTGCTCGTCCTTTAATCTAGAACTAAACATCAAACCAAACATTAAAATTCGCCATGTCAGCGGAAGATAGCACCCCTTTTTATAAATCCG
>CAJXJU010000367.1 GCA_913055195.1 uncultured Desulfohalobiaceae bacterium
CGCTGTTCGCCTGTCCCCGCACGGAAAAATTTACTTTTTGCAGGCGACTCTTATCTATAAAAAGTCACGAACTGATGCACCTGTTTCAATAGAGTCACGACATGCCGTGATTACGAATGTCTCTTGTCCCTTGCTTAGATGGTTAAATTATCTCAGATTTATGAAATAAAGCAAAGTCATTTTTTCCCATGCCAGCGCAAGGCCATCATTGTAATATCATCAGATTGATCAGCCTGCCCTACAAATTGTTTCAGGTCATCACACACAACCTGAATCAACTCATGGGACAACAAACGATGCGCGTTGAGTGTTATAATTTGCATTAATCTCTTTTCTCCATAAAGCTCTTTATCAGGATTCATACCTTCAGTGACTCCGTCCGTGTATAAAAAAAGAAGATCAGTCGGTGCAAGTTGCAGGGAAAATGTCTGATACTCCAGCTCCTCCATCGCCCCAACTACCGGCCCACTTATATTTTTCAGAAGTTGAAGGGAACCTGATGCAGGAACATAGATAGTAGGATTATGTCCTGCATTGGCATATTCCAGATATCCGGTTTTAATATCTAAAATACCGGCAAAAAGAGTCACAAACATATTGTTAGGATTGTTCTGACAAAGCTCATTGTTAATCCTGGTTATAATGTCGCCAATTTTTCCCCCTGACATGGCTGTATTTTTCAATAAAGTCATGGTCATGGCCATAAAAAAGGCAGCAGGAACGCCCTTATCAGAAACATCCCCAACAGCAAAACAAATATGATCGTCATCAATAAAAAAATAATGAAAGAGATCACCGCCCACTTCCCTGGCCGGCTTTAAGTAAGCATAAAAATCCATATGGGAAAGTGAAGGATGCGGCTCAGAAGGAGGCAAAATACCCATCTGGATCTCACGGGCTATACGCAACTCACTTTCCAGGCGCTCCTGTTCTGCTGTCATTTTTACAAGAGCCTGGACATTTTCCACCAGGGCAGAATGCATCTCTAAAAAAGAGGCAGTTAAAATGCCAATTTCATCTCTTCGCTTTATATCATCCTTAAAAGTTGAATAAACATCCAACCCACCCTTTAAAAAATCATGCTCTGACAGTTGAGATGTAAAATAAGTCAATTTTTTAAGCGGGTTAATTGCTCTGGTAATAAGGACAACAACCAGCAGCAAACTGGCTGTAAATACAGACAGGACTATAACACTTTGAAATTTTATAATACGATGTCCAGGGGCAAAGATTTCCTGAACAGGTATCACAGCGCCAATATACCATTTAAGAGGACGAAAATATACTGTTGAAATATAATATTCCACCTGATTAATTTGAGAACATAAATGATGTGGATCATAGCTTGTTTGCGCATCTATGTATTTCAAAATTTCTGGTTTAATATATTTATCAAAGTTGTTTCCACTTTTCTGACTATCGTTTACTGGAAAAATAGTCTGATGATTTCTGGAATCAAGTATAAATAAATACCCAGTATGAGCGATACGAATTTTCTTCATACTATTTTGAATAATCGTAATCATTTCCTGTTTTTGATTTTCAATCTCTTTTCTTACTTCTTCATTGTCAACAAATGTAGCAATAACATATTGACCATAATAAGATTTTAAATAACCTACAATCATTCTACCATGAAAATCAAAAATAACAAACTCCCCATGCTTTGATCTGGAGACGTTAATAAGTATATCTTTTAAACATCTTCCTTTTAAATCATAAAGACTGATGATTTGATCATAATTAAAATTTTTATTGCTGGTGTACCAAAAATTTAAGTTACGCAATATAACAGTAAAAATATTATAATCTGTAATAAGGTCGTATTTTGAAAGAAGAGGAGTAAATTGAGATATATTATCATTATGATTAATAATTTGAGCAATATCTTGATTCATAAATTGCAAGAGTCTTTTTGTTTCAAGAATAGTATTAATTTTAGATGAAAGTAAATTTTTATACATATCATTCACATTCAAGTCTACAAGATACAACACATTATTTGCCTGTTGTTCGCTCAGGTCAAACATGGCCTTGCCGGTCATGCTGGATGTAAGATAGACAATAGCAAAGGCCATCAAGAAAAATAAACAGGCCAGAGGAAAAACAATCTTCCATTTCAGGGAGATAATTTTATTTTTCATAATTTCCCCGAAGTTATGCAAAAAATTCAAGGTTCACGAATTTGTAAACTTTTTATCGAAAGTTTGCGAAATAAAGGGTGAATATTTTTAAAATCGGGACAATATCAAGCTTTTGGTGCGGTTGTTTG
>CAJXJU010000368.1 GCA_913055195.1 uncultured Desulfohalobiaceae bacterium
TAAGGGAAAAATTGGGAAATTAGGATGAGGTCAGGTGGATCAATTTTGTTGTCCGAAAGTGGATCAAAGTTTTTGGCCATTGACACCCCATTCAGGGACCTTTTTTTATTTTGTTGTATAAGTGAATCAAGGGGGGAAATTATGTTGATTACAGATAAAAATGAGATTCAAGTAAAAGAGAAGATAATTGAGAAAGTAGATAATTTTGCGCATGATCTGCTCAAATGTAAGTAAAAAATTGATAAATTAAATGCAATCTATAGCGCTATGATGAAATGGCTGGATGACGCATGGTTGCGACTTGCTTTGCTTAAATCTCTTGAATGCTATTACGCTGAAAAAGATGATGTTTGTTGCCTTGGAGATGTGCGCTATCTGGCCTTGGACGCCGAAAAACAGTTGGAAAAGGAGATTGGAAATGGAGAAACTGAATAGCCTAAGCAAGGAAGAATTGATTCATTTGGTATTACTCAAACTTGATGTTATAACAGAATATGACGTATTGTACGCCAAGCACTCCGCTCTCTTTGAGCGGTATCGAGAATTGTGTCAAAAACATATTTTATTCCTTAAAGAGCAACAGAAAGTTTTTAATAAAGGAGATGTAGATAGCTTTAAATTTATATACCATCAAGCGGAACAAATGAAAAAGGAAATACATAAGGTATGTAAACAACTGGAGAAGACAGAATGCGAGATGAAGTAAGCTGCATCTTAGCCAGTTTAAAAATCAGTGATTATGCTGATCCACGAGTGGATGACGTTCTGGTCTGGCTGGATTTAGTGATGGGCCTGGATGAGTGCCGGCTGGATGACCTGGATGAAGAGGACTACCAGGGGGAAGATTGTGCCAGAGCCTGACATCTAACCAGGAAAACGGTCATTTGATAATTACAAATTTTGGAATAAATAATTACCCCTTTTATTAGTTATTTTCTGCATTTTTTAAACCAGAGATTAACTTTTATTTAGACAGAGGTAAAAAAATGGCTACAACATGGGCATATTTAAGAGTTTCAACTGACAGCCAGGAACTTGCTAACCAAAAATTGCTTATCCTCGATTGGTCAAATAGTCGAGGTTTGCTTATTGACAACTGGATTGAAATCGCCATTTCAAGTCGCAAGTCCACCAAAGAAAGACGCATAGATGAGCTTTTAGCCAAGCTCCAACGTGGGGACACCCTTGTAGTCTCCGAGTTATCCCGATTGGGTAGGTCAATTATCGAAATCATTACCCTGGTAAACGAGTTAATGACCAGGGGAATCAATCTTGTGGTCATCAAACAAAATCTGGAGCTGAAGAGCGGTTCTCAGGACATGAGCACAAAAATCATGGTTACAATCTTTGGGCTTTTGGCCGAGTTGGAGAGGGATCTAATCAGCGAAAGAACTAAAATGGCCTTAGCCAGGGTAAAGGCGCAGGGCAGAAAATTGGGGAGACCAAAAGGAAGAATCGGGCGCAGTAAATTGGACGGCAAGGAGAAAGAAATCCAGGAACTACTAGCCAAGCGAGTGCCGAAATCTGTTATTGCCAGGATATTAGGATGTAGCAGATCGTGCGTTATCAACTTTATTAAGTCCAGGAAACTGGCCTAATTCACAAAAATTCACAAAGTTTGAGCAATTTGCCCAAGATGTTTGTTTAATTATGTACATATTTCACAATCTTACAATTTTTGAGTAATTACAATATTTCACAATCAAAGGGAGAAATATTAATCATGTATATCAAATGTAGATACAATCGGAACAAGGCGGGACAATACTTTGCGGGGATGTATTCACAAAAGATATACAGAAAATATATACATTTGATATACCTAGAAAAAGGTGTGAAAATAGCAGGAATATAGGCAGAGCAAGGACTACCGCCTGATCGTGTGTATCCTCAATAAGGAACAGGTGTAAAACTTCACGGAGTGAAGCTCCAAAAATACCCATTAAGTACCAAATCACAAAGTTTAGCAAGAATTGAATAAATCAACTTAATCCGATTAAAGATTTTCACAATCTTTTCATGCCAAATTATATGCGGAATTTGTGAAATAAATAAACCTAAAATCACTATCCCGATTCCAATAATTTTCTGCATTCCAAAAATTTCTTTTAAAATAAAATATGATAATAATGATGTAATTACCGGTATTAGATTGGTAAACATATTTGCACTGTTCAAACCTATCCCCCTTACAACCTTCGTCATCATGATAAAGGCCAATACAGAACCGAAAAAGGCCAGTTTCAATATTGTAAAACTTGCTT
>CAJXJU010000369.1 GCA_913055195.1 uncultured Desulfohalobiaceae bacterium
GATGAACTGGGATATAATGCACATTGACACCAATTCCTTTCCTGCGAAGTTTATGAAACAAATCTTTTCTATCCATCCCGGCCAACTCAGAATTTAATCGCACAACATACAAATGATACGCATGGAGAATATCATCTTTAACTGCTAAAGGTGAAATTTCCTTCATATCCCTAAAAGCCAGGTCATATTGCCTTGCTATTTCCCAACGCCTTTTCAAAAAACCTGGCAGCTTCTTCAACTGACTTATACCTAAAGCACATTGAATATCAGTAATGCGATAATTGTATCCCAGGTCTTCCATCTCATAAAACCAGGAACCAATCTTTTCTCTCTGCTGCGCATCAAGGCTGATCCCATGATTTCTAAATTTCCGCATTCTCTCTGCTAACTCCTCATTGTCAGTCACAATCATCCCACCTTCACCAGTAGCAATATGCTTAACAGGATGAAAACTGAACACTGTTATGTCTGCCAGTGTGCCTACTTTTTGTCCTTTATATTCTGCTCCCAGAGCATGACATCCATCTGCAACCAGGGCTAAATCATATTTCCCGGCAAGAGCTTGTAGCTTATCATAGTCACATGGCTGACCAGCATAATCAACTGCAACTATAGCCCTGGTTTTAGATGTAATTTTTTGTTCAACCTCATCAAAATTTATGAGCAAGGTATCAGGCTCAACATCAGCAAAGACAGGTCTCGCGCCCATATAGCACACACAATTGGCAGAGGCAGCAAAAGTGATAGGCGGCACAATAACCTCATCTCCTGGCCCTATCCCCAAAGCATACATGGCACAGTGAAGCGCTGCGGTTCCACTAGATACAGCCACTGCATATCTTGCTCCAACATAATTTGCTATAGCTTGTTCAAATTCAGTAACTTTCGGCCCTGTAGTCAGCCAGTCAGAACGTAATACTGAACAGACAGCAGCCACGTCTTTTTCATCTATTGATTGGCGGCCATAGGGGATAACAGAATTTGAATGTGAAGTTTTGCGTGATGAGTTCTGGCTATTAAGTGAAACAGTATTTTGTTTAAGTTTAGCATTGATAGGATTGATAGTCTGGATAAAGTCAAAATTTTTGAAATCTTTTGTATTTAGCGTGTATAGCTTCTGAACGTCATGAATTTTGTATGTATAGGCGATGAAAAAATCATAGATTAAATTGCCTGTTATTTGCCTCAGTGATACCTCTGTAAACATTTTTTTATATTCATCAAAAGGAATGGTCGCAATAAAAAAAGAGTTAGAATGCCAAAAATCGTCAATTATCTCAAAGGCATCTTCAGGTGATAACGGAACATTCACTTTTCGCCCATCAGTTATAACTGAAAAAAATTCGATTAGGCAAAATTCCGCAATTGCAAGAGTGTCATCTGTAACTTTGTTCTCAATAAAACTTAATGCATCATTATGATAAACCGAACCGGTATCAAATGCATAAACAAGAATATTAGTGTCTATTCCTTCCAATGAAATTTCTCCTCCAACCTTTCAGACATAAGCCTGGAATGAGACAATTGTTCAGGATTTTCCGGCGCTCCAAGAGGTTTTCCGTTTCTCATTCTTTCCAGGAGCCTCCTGGTAGCTGAATCCAGTTCCTTTTTAGCAGTAGAGTCAACAAGAAAGTTTGTTTTTAAAGGCTCAATTGTAATCTTAAATTTTCCACCTTTTTTTATCTTTGCAAGCACTGCTGGATCAACAGACAGATGCCCATCTGGCAAAAGTTCCCCAAAATATTCTATTATCACAGTATTCTCCTATTCTGGTAGATATTCTAAATGTTTTATCATTTCCTTCATTTCATCCAATGTCAAGAACCAGGTATTTGTACCGGAATTATATTCAAAATCTTCTGGCACTGGTTTACAGTTATCTTCATTAAAACGGCGTTCAAAATAACGAAATGTTGACTTTATCACATAATAGTCATCAAACTCAACCGTATTTCTCGCATCATCTCTGGGAACCATTACCTCATGCAATTTTTCTCCAGGCCTGATGCCAACAATTTCAGTTTTACATTCAGGACAAATAGCTCTGGCAAGGTCCATTATGTTCATGCTTGGCAATTTGGGGACAAAAATTTCTCCCCCAACCATTCGCTCTAGATTTTTTAAAACAAAATCCACCCCCTGCTCCAGGGTAATCCAGAATCTGGTCATACGTGGATCAGTAATGGGCAAAACCCCTTCTTTTCTTTTTTTCAAAAAAAATGGAATCACGCTACCTCTACTGCCAACCACATTACC
>CAJXJU010000370.1 GCA_913055195.1 uncultured Desulfohalobiaceae bacterium
GGTTTAGCAGGTATTTTAACAAGAAGTATGGCAGGCGAGGGACATTGTGGGGTGAAAGATTTAAAAGCTTGATAGTAGAAGATGGCCTTACACTGGTAAATTTACTGGCGTATGTGGATTTGAATGCAGTGCGTGCCGGGATTGTGAAGAGGCCAGAAGAATACAGGTGGTGTTCATTGGGTTATCATGTTCAGTCAGGCAACAGGGATGATTTGTTGAGTGTGGATTTTGGGATGAAAGGATGGAATGAGTTTGATGAGAAAAGGATAATAAGGAAGTACAGGGAATATGTATATGAGGTTGGTGCAATAGATGCTGGCAAGGGAGCGGTGATAGATGAGGAGATAGTGGAAGAAGAAAGGAAGAAGGATTTCAGGTTGAAAAAGGCAGAAGTATTCAGGTATAGATGCAGATATTTTACAGATGCAGGAGTGTTGGGGAGCAAGAGATTTGTGCAGGAGGTGTTTGAGGAGATAAAGGGATTATTGGGCTCAAAAAATGAGCGTAAGTTTGTGCCGGTGATAGGTGAAGGCGGGGTGTATTCGCTGAAGAGGTTGCAAAATATTTGAGTTTGAGAAAGAAGTAGGGTAGTTTTTGAAGGATGGAAGGGGTATTTTTTAGAGATGAAGAAAACGAGGTCTTCAGGATTCAGTAATTGACTTGCTGATGGCCGGTGGAGCACTGTTTGCTAATACTGATGCCGTCCTAATTTTGAGACGATATCTACCCTGACACAGAGGGGAAAATTAAAAAATTTTTTCTTCAACCCACCCGTATTGATAGGGTATAGATAGGGTATCAGGTGAGGTGTTTCAGTCTAAAAACCTGCTCGCAGCCTTCCGAACAAGCCCAGATGAATGGTTGGTTTGGTGGGCGGAAAGGTAGATTTTTTCCACTACTAAAAATGGGTTAGTAGGGTATTGATAGAGTAAAGGTAGTGTGATAAAAAAACAATTTTTGGTTGATGACGGTTTACTTTAATTTTTTAACCTTTAATCAGCTAAAATCAAAAATGTCTGAATTTAAAAACCTTAACCTGGATCGAACAAAAATTGATCAAACAATCGAGCAATTTCCTGAAGCAAAAATTGAGAATAAGAAGGTTACAAAAACAAGAACACAAATTAATTATATAATAAATGTAAACGGTAAGCAGGTGTTACTTTCTGTTTATTTTAACCGTAATGGTACAACTTCTATTAATCCAAGCGTTGGTAAAAATCCTGATATTAGCAAACAAATCGCTTTTTTTCTTAAAAAGAAGTTGACCATATCTGAACAAAAAAATGTATCATTTTGTTCAGATGAAATTGATCACAACGATTTTAATTGTCTTATAGAATATCTTCGAGAAGAATGTAAAATTAATGTCAATATGAAAGAAATCAATAATAATGTTTTGTATAGACTGGAAAGCAAATATGATGATAAAATGAATATTCATAGATATAAGAACGGGAATACTTTATTTCAAGGAAAGCCACTTTATATTTTTTCTGAAATACGGCACTTTTTAAGTACTGTATTAGATATTGACAGCATTCTTGATATAGATAGAAAGGTATATAAAATTAATATTGACGTTGATGATGTTGTAAAAGAATTACGATGTAAATTGTTAAATAGTTATGACTATTTATATGATATAACAAAAAAAATGCTAGCCAGTTCTTTAACTTTGAGAAGGCTTGATGTTAATTAAGACGATTATTCCCCTTTTGTTTTCCCAGCTTTAAGAGCTGTTGAAGGTTATATAAAACAATTATTTGCTGATAATGGTATTATAGTAAGTAAAACGGGTTTTTCTCAATTTGAAAAAATAGATTGTCGGTATAAATTAACTCTTGAATATAGAAGACAAATACCATCTCAAAGTACATGTTGTGCGATTGAACAATGTTATAATTTCTATCATAAGCATCGACATAGCTTGTTTCATACAGATATTATTCCTGAAGCAAGTAGAATTATAGAAAAGAAAGAAGAGGCTGATCGTTTAATAAAATCAGCATTTAAACTTATTGAGGATACATACAATGAAATTATATTCGCTAAAAAAGAATAATAAAATAGGTTATATAATATATTCTATTTCATTTCAAAGTCCCCTAGAACAGCTTGCACAAATAGAAGAAGAACTATCGCGTGAACACTTTAAGGGAGATGTTTATTTTGACTTTCTTTTGTTTCTCGATTATATTCTCCCATACAACCCTCAATCATCTTTTGTATTCTTTGTATTGCTT
>CAJXJU010000371.1 GCA_913055195.1 uncultured Desulfohalobiaceae bacterium
AAATTCGAATTTGTTTCGGATTTCGGGTTTCGAATTTCGAATTTCTCAACTTTCGGAACTCCGAAAGTTGAGTAAAAAATGATTAAATCTGAATGATGAGGAGGATTTGATATGGCTAGAACAACAGCAAATAAAGTTGCTGATTTTTTTATTCATTTTTGTCATGAGCATGGTGATTTTATATCCAATTTAAAACTTCAAAAATTGGTATATTATGCTCAGGCCTGGCACCTTGCCCTATACGATGAACCCCTTTTTGATGAACCAATAGAGGCGTGGGTGCATGGCCCTGTAATACCAGAACTTTATCGTAAATTTAAACATTATGGTTGGGAGCCTATTTCTTATGAACCAGACGAGATTGAGCTTGATGAACATACGAAACAACATTTAATAGAAATTATAGACGTTTTTGGTGGATTTACAGCATATGAACTTGAACAGATGACTCACAATGAAGCTCCATGGGTAAACGCTAGACAGGGTTTGGCAATAGATGAACCATCTAACGCTATTATTTCCCATGAAGACATGCGAAATTATTACAAACGAATTGCTAGCCAGGAAGATGATAGTGACAAATAATGGCGAAACGTATTAGAAGTAAACTGCCAGGTAAGAAATCATTAAAAATTAGACCTGGAAAGCTAGATGATACTAAAACATTAAAATTTTCATTTAAATATCTTGATATAAACCATCCAAAATTTTCAGTAACGGCTAAGGACGGGCAGTACTTTTCTAAGGTATTAGAACGTTTAAAAAAATTGTCAGAATTAAAAGTTATAGAAATATTAAGGAATCGATCTTCCTCTTTGCGCGCTCATCCTATTAAATGGAGAGAGACAACCGAACCGAGAGGCTTTCAGCATTTAAACGAGCAATTGCAAAGCGAAACACCTTACCAAATACAAATTTCTGCAAACGCACATGGTAGAGTACATGGCTTTTTTCTTGAAGATACATTCTTTATAGTCTGGTTCGATCCAGATCACAACTTATATACCAGATAAAAAATTTGTCGTTGGCCTATTATACCATAGGTGGGAGCAAAAGAAGAAGAAAAGGGATAGTGAGACTTTGCCATAAGGAGCAAAGGACAGGGCAGACAGGCGATATGAGCGCCATGTCTTTTGCCGTAAACCAGAAATAATATTCTTCAGGCAAGAGGAGCAAGGGACAAGGCAAATACAAGGCCTTTAGGGCAAATAGATGATAGGCGCTGTCCCTTGCCATGAACCGGCAAATAAAGGATACTTGGAAAGGCGATATGATTAAATTCTTCCAGGCAGAAAACGGTCAGATAGGTGCATATTTGTTAGTGGACGGACACAGATTTTTGAAATTGGGTTGCATGAGTACGGCTGGAACAGTTGAACATCCTCCAGGGCAAGAAGTACCGCATCAAAAAGTCTCTTCCTCAGTCCTTTGTGAACTCCAGGAATACGGCTTTAATCCTCAAACTTTAGAGCTACAAATGCCCAGTTATCACGATTGGGTAAAGCTTCGTTTTGGCAGAGAATACAAAAAGGGAAGAAGCCACATACAACAGGAACTTAAAAAATTAAACTCAAGCTGGTTAGAAGCTCAATGTTATTGGGAGTTTTTGCGTAGGTCAGAGAAGTACCAGAGAGATTGTGATAAGTTACTGAGCCAGAGGATTCAAGAAAATATTCCTGTTGCCTGGATATACGGGAAAAGCCATACTTCTTTTTTTGAAGGCGGAACAATTAAGGATAGTCAGCTTAAAAAGCTGTTTTGCTGGAAGTGGGGAATCTCCCCACAAAATGGTGTTTGCGAACTTTGTCTGTCATATCAGGTTGAATTCCTGGACATAGCAAGCAGTTTATGGGCCATAGGAGTGAAAAGACCTATTTTTGAAAACATCAAAAAACCAAAACAAATATATCCCCATATAGAAACAATTTCTGGTGATAACTTCATCCAAATAAAAATACGACTTTCTGATCCAGATAAAACAGAACCGTTTTTGAATGAATTAAGGTCAAAACGGATAAACTTTAAGCACGCCTATGAATATGGTGAAGGTAACGAACCTGATTTATGGCATGGGCCAGGCCGGCAAGTCGGGGATATTTTGGTTTTGAAAATCTATCATGGCGCACATCCTTTTTTTACGCCAAAAGAGGAACGTGAAAAGATAATAGGTGATACAATCTCAAAAGTCTGGGCTTTAATTGACAAAACTTGGGGGATGAGGACATCTGGTTTGTATCTGCC
>CAJXJU010000372.1 GCA_913055195.1 uncultured Desulfohalobiaceae bacterium
TCTATCTTAGAACTTATTGAAAAAATTGAATATTTTTTCAACTCAGAAAGTTGAGAAGTTGAGTAATTAAATGCAAAAATTTAAGCTTGTCAGTGAATTTAAACCACAGGGGGATCAACCGCGGGCTATTGATACTCTGGTCAAAAATATTGAGCAGGGAATTTCAGATCAGGTCCTTCTAGGTGTGACCGGGTCGGGGAAAACTTTTACTATAGCCAATGTCATAGCCAGGTGTAATCGGCCAACCCTGATTATGGCCCCCAACAAGACCCTGGCTGCTCAATTATTTAATGAATTTAAGGAGCTTTTTCCCTATAATGCTGTTGAGTATTTTGTCAGCTATTATGATTATTATCAGCCAGAAGCCTATTTGCCCCATACAGATACCTATATTGAAAAAGATTCATCCATTAATGAAGAGATTGATAAACTTCGTCATGCAGCCACTTATGCCCTGCTCACCCGGCGGGATGTAATTATTGTGGCTTCTGTCTCCTGCATTTATGGCCTTGGTTCGCCAGAATATTATGCCCGGATGGTTATTCCCCTTGCCCGGGAGCAGAAGATCAGTCTGGAAGAGTTCATGACCAGATTGATTGAAGTCCACTATGAGCGCAATGACTATGATTTTCATAGGGGGACTTTTCGGGTCAGGGGAGATGTATTGGAGATTATACCTGCCTATAGACATGAACAGGCCCTGCGTGTTGAGTTTTTTGGCGATGAAATTGATGCTATATACGAGACTGATCCTTTAACTGGCGAAATAAAAGGAGAAATTGATAAGACAGTGATTTTTCCGGCCAGTCATTATGTGTCTGATCAGGATAATCTTAAGCGGGCTATGGATGATATAAGAGAAGAACTCCGGCAGCGGCTCATCTGGTTTAAAGAGCAGAATAAGTTGCTCGAAGCCCAGCGTCTGGAACAAAGGACAATGCTTGATCTGGAGATGATTGAGGAGATGGGCTATTGTAATGGGATTGAAAATTATTCAAGGCACCTGGATGGGCGAAAACCCGGTCAGCCTCCTGCCTGCTTGCTGGATTATTTTCCAGAAGATTTTCTTTTGTTTATTGATGAATCCCATATTGCTGTCCCTCAGATCAGGGGAATGTATAATGGAGATCGTTCCAGAAAAGAGACTCTGGTTGAATTTGGTTTTCGCCTGCCTTCAGCTCTGGATAACAGACCCTTAAACTTTGACGAATTTTTAGCCAGAATAGGCCAGACCATCTATGTCTCAGCTACGCCTGGAGACTGGGAGATGGAAAGGTGTGCAGGGGTTGTGGTGGAGCAGATTATTCGGCCTACCGGATTGGTGGATCCGGAGGTTGAAGTCAGACCGACCAGTGGACAGATGGATGATTTGATGCACGAGTGTTTGCTGCGGGAACAAAAAAACGAACGAGTGCTGGTAACTACTTTGACCAAGAGGATGGCCGAAGATTTGACTGAATATTTGCAGGAAAGGGGCATTAAAAGCAAATATATGCATTCTGATATTGATACGCTGGAAAGAGTGGCCATTATCCAGGCCTTAAGAGAAGGGGAATTTACTGTACTGGTAGGTATAAATCTTTTGCGCGAAGGTCTTGATTTGCCAGAGGTTTCTCTGGTTGCTATTTTAGATGCAGACAAAGAAGGGTTTTTACGTTCTCATCGTTCTCTTATTCAGACTTTTGGCCGGGCAGCAAGAAATGTCTCTGGTAAAGTTATTATGTATGCTGACACCATTACGCAGTCTATGCAGAAGGCTATGAAGGAGACGGAGCGCAGGCGCAAAAAACAAATAGAATTTAACAGAGAACATAATATTATTCCTCAGAGTATCAGTAAAAAGAAGAAAAATATACTATATGACATATATCATCAGAGCAAGGATGCAGAGCATGACCAACACCAACCTTTTGGTGTGGCTGAAAGTGCGACCGGATATAACCTGTCTTCAGAGGAAATAGAGAAAAAGATTAAAACCCTGGAAAAAAGGATGCGCGCATTGGCTAAAGACCTGGAGTTTGAACAGGCAGCAAAGGTGAGAGATGAAATTTTTAGATTGAAGGAAATATTGCTCAAAGGGTAACTATGAAAAAAAAACTAGGTTTGCTCGGCGGAAGTTTTAATCCAGTGCATATTGGACATTTACGTTTGGCTCTTGAAGTAGGCGAAAAGATGGATCCTGCTGAGGTGCATCTGGTTCCGGCATATATTCCTCCGCA
>CAJXJU010000373.1 GCA_913055195.1 uncultured Desulfohalobiaceae bacterium
TAAGATTTTAAAATATAAAAGGCTTGTTTTATTTTCTTTTTTTTGGCAATAATAAAATTTGGGTCCGTAACACTTTCACAATGGATAGGAGGTATCCATCATGGCAGAAATAAAAAAAATACTTTGCGCGGTTGATTTTTCAGAGATCAGTTCAAAGGTGGCTGATTACGCTCAGACACTAGCTAAGTCTTTAGGAGCAAGTGTCAAGGTTTTATATGTTGCTCCCAGCCTTTCTCAATATGTTGGCTTTCATGTTCCTCCCACTTCCATTGAAACTTTTGTGGGAGAGATTGTTACCGGAGCGGAGAAAACAATGGATGTTTTTGTCCAGGAAAATTTTACGGAAATTGATGCTGAACCTAAGGTGGTGACCGGATATGCTTCAGATGAAATTTTAAACTTTGTTGAACAGGAAGGGGTGGATCTGGTTGTTATGGGCACGCACGGTCGCAAAGGCATAGATCGCATTTTGTTTGGCTCGGTGGCAGAAAAGGTGGTTAAAGGCGCTAAAGTACCGGTGTTAACCATTAGACCATAAAAAGCAGTGTCTTTTTTAAAGATTTTCCTGCCGGGACAGGCCAGTTGTGGGCTTGATTTAGGCAGTACCTGGGCCAAAGTGGTAAGGTTGGCTCAAAAGGGCAGAAAGGTATGTCTGGATCGATTTGCGCGATTGGCCTGGACAACACAGGATTTTGATAAGCCGGAAAACAGGGGAGCAAAAATAAAGTGGCTGTGGGAAGTACTTGGTCTTAAGGACAATACAGTTGTCTCATCTCTGGCCGGACATTCGGTTATAGTCAAGCGTGTTAAGGTTCCCAGGGCTTCAGAAAAGGATCTGGCGAACAATATAAAAAAGGAAGCAAGGCAATATATTCCTTTTGAAATTGATGAAGTTTATCTGGATTTTCAGGTTGTCGGCCTGGAGGACAAGGATAGTCTCATAGAAGTTCTATTGGTGGGCAGCAGGAAAAACGTGGTCCATGAGTTGATTAAAGTCCTGGAGCTTTCTGGATTATCCTTGAGCGTAGTGGATGTGGATGGTTTCGCCCTGAGCAATTGTTTTGAGTTCAATTATCCTGAATTATTGGAAGAGCCGGTTTATCTTTTAGACATTGGAGGCCAGCAGAGTGTCTTCTGTGTGTTTTGGTATAAACAGCCTGTTTTTTTTCGGGAAATGGGTTTCGGGGGCAGGCATTTAACTGAAATTCTGGCAAAAATTTTAAAGGTAAATAAGTATGAAGCGGAGAAGATTAAATTGCAAGGCCCCGGTTCAATTGAGAAAAAAACAAGGGGCGAAATTGTTAGGCAGTTCAGGGCGCAACTTGATCTCTGGCTTACAGAGATAAAAAGGCTGATTGGTTTTTATTTAACTTCAGTACCAGGGGCCGAGCCAGGAAAAAGGTTGTTTTTGTCTGGAGGAGGAAGCTTGTTGCCCGGGATCAGAGAATTTTTGGGGCATGGGTTGGGCTTAGATGTTGAGTATTTAGACCCGTGGCGGAAAATGGAAAAGGATACGCATAAATTTGACATCAAATATATTGAAG
Organism: uncultured Desulfohalobiaceae bacterium; assembly: GCA_913055195.1. Classification (GTDB taxonomy): domain Bacteria; phylum Desulfobacterota; class Desulfovibrionia; order Desulfovibrionales; family Desulfonatronovibrionaceae; genus Desulfovulcanus. The sequence continues at coordinate 1,545 of CAJXJU010000373.1, forward strand.
CTGTTAAAGCGCAATTTGTAGTTCCCACAGGTCTTGCCTTGAGAGGGCTTGTTGATGATTAAGATAAATCTTCTTCCCCGGAGCAAAAGAGTTAAAGCTTCCCACGCTGGCAAAGAGGCGGTAATTTTTTTTCTGGGGGTAATTGTTTTGTTTGTGGGAGTTTGGGGAGTCAACTGTTGGTTGAACGCTGAAATAAAACAATTACAGGCGTTAGAACAGGAGAAGCAGGCAGAAAAGACAAGACTTTTTGTGAAAGTCGCCAGGGTTAATAAATTAAAAAAGGAACTGGAGTCGGTACAGACAAAGATTAAAATAATAAGAGGGATTAGACTGTCACAAAATTTGCCAATCCATTATATTGATGAAGTGATCAGTAACTTGCCAGAATCTAAAATCTGGTTTGAATCTTTTTATTTAGATAAACAAAGGCGCATAACTTTGCGTGGGATAGCTCTGGATAATCAAATTTTTGCTTATTATGTCCAGAAGCTACGTTCCTCTCCGTATATAAAAGAGGTACGTACCCTGAGGACGTCCAGGCGCAAAATTTTAACTTATGATCTGGTTGAGTTTCAATGTCAGATCATGGCCAGGACAGAATATTCACACAGATAACAGAGGGTGCATCCGCCAGTAGCGGGAAACCACCAATTTCAACCGTACTTCAGGGACA
>CAJXJU010000374.1 GCA_913055195.1 uncultured Desulfohalobiaceae bacterium
GTGCTTTCTAAAATAGTTGTAATATCAGCAAGTTAACGAACTCAGAAAGTTGAGTATAAAGTATAGACAAAACAGGCATAAATAGGGCAGGATAATCCTGCCCTTTTTTGTATGAATGGGAAAAGAGGGAAAATAAATTTCTCAACTTTCGGAACTCCGAAAGTTGAGTTATGAAGGAGAGAAGATGAAAATTTTATGTCTGGATATAGGTAGCGGCACTCAGGATGTCTTGTATTATTTTCCTGACCGGGAGATTGAGAACTGTCCAAAATTTATTCTCCCGTCGCCTGCTGTTATGGTTGCTCAGAAAATTGCAACCCTGACAGAGCAGAAGAAAAATATTTATCTTTATGGACAAAACATGGGCGGTGGCTTTAAAATTGCCCTGAGAGATCATTTAAATAAAGGATTGCAGGTAGCGGTTCACCCTGTAGCGGCCCTGGCCCTGGCTGATAACCTCCAGAAGGTGGAGGGACTTGGCGTTAAAATAACTGAAAGTTGTCCGTCAGGGTTTAGCCCTGTGTATTTGACTGACTTTGATCCGGGATTCTGGCAGTCATTTCTGGCTTTGAGCGGACTTGATTATCCTGATTTTGTCCTGGCCTGTGTTCAGGATCATGGGTTTCACCCGCAAACCAGTAACCGTAAAGGCCGCTTTGAGCTATGGGAAGAATTTTTACAAAAGTCGCAGGGGCGGTTAGAGGAGCTTATATTTTCTGAACCGCCGCAGCAATTGACCCGTTTAAAAAGTCTCAAAGACATGATTGGAGCGGGCATGGTAGCTGACACAGGGGCTGCTGCCCTTCTGGGTGCTTTGTTTGTCCCGGAAGTGGAGGAAATGACTTTCAGGCAGGGTATTTGCGTGGTTAATATCGGTAATAGTCATACCATTGTTTTTCTGGTTTATAAGCAAAAGGTGTGGGGGATATATGAACATCATACCAGGTTGCTGGACGGGCAAAAGCTTATGCGTCAATTAGAGCTGTTTAGACAGGGCAAATTGACCAATGACCAGGTTTTTGCGGACAATGGTCATGGCTGTCTGGTGCTGGATTTGCCTGCTGAAGCCAGAGGGTTTGAGTCTGTTTTTGTGCTTGGGCCTAAACGGAGAATGGTGGAAAATTTTGATGTCCAGTTTTTAAGTCCTGGCGGGGATATGATGCTGGCTGGTTGTTTTGGATTGCTTAAGGGAATGGAATATCAAAGGAAATAAAAATATGTCTCAAAAAATAGGTTTGGCTCTGGGTAGTGGGTCTGCCAGGGGGTGGGCCCATATTGGAGTTATAGAGGCTTTGCAGGAAGAGGGTATAGATATTGATGTGGTAGCTGGCACCAGTATAGGTGCCCTGGTTGGGGCCGTGTTTGCCGCCGGCAAGATCAAGGAATTCAAAGGAGTTATTCTGGATTTTGACTGGAAAAGATTATTGTCCATGCTGGATGTGGTTTTTCCCAGAACAGGGTTGTTGGATGGAAAAAAGGTGGCAGAATTTGTGCGTAATTATGTAGAGGACAGGGATATTGAGGATTTTATTTTGCCATTTTGCGCGGTGTGCACTGATTTAAGGACAGGAGAAGAGATACGCATTTTTCAGGGTGGAGTGATTGAGGCTGTAAGGGCAAGCATTGCTGTACCGGGAATTTTTACGCCAGTAATAATAGGAGAAAAGTATCTGGTTGATGGTGGATTGGTTAACCCTGTGCCTGTAAGTGTGGCACGGCAGATGGGATCGGATATAGTTATTGCCGTGGATTTAAACCATGATATTATTGGCAAAAATTTAAAAATAGGCCCAAAGAGGAGAGATAAATCCTGGCGCAAGAAAAAAAAGTTTAGTAATAAGGTCTCAGTAAAGGACAGGGTTCTTCATGAGGTAAAGGAAAAGATTAAAAATATAGATGTACCTTTGTTTGATTCTATGAGACAGTGGCTGGTAAAAGAGCATATGCCTAATATTTTTGATATTATGCTGACATCCATAAACATTATGGAAAATCGGATTACCCAGGCTAACTTGCGTTTGGAACCACCAGACATCCTTATTCGACCCAACTTAGGCTATATCAGGTTCATGGATTTTCACCGCGCAGAAGAAGCTATTTTTGAAGGATATCAGGCAGCAAAAAAAGCAATTTGTGAATGGAAAAGTTTGAAAAAAGCATAGAGGTGCTTTGTTATTTTTAATATCTAACTCAACTTTCGGAGTTCCGAAAGTTGA
>CAJXJU010000375.1 GCA_913055195.1 uncultured Desulfohalobiaceae bacterium
GTGAAGCTGCAGCAGAAACCGGATCGCTGGGTTCTGCTTCTTTTGCGGTGTAAGAACATTGGGGCCAAAGTGTTGCTGACGGTATGCGACCTCAAAGGTATCCAGTCCCTTATCAGGATTTGTTTCCAGCAGGTCCAGAACTTCAGAAACTGACAAATGATGCCAGTGTTTAGCAAAAATAGTTTGCATTGTTCAGAATCCTTTCCAGCTTAAAAAACTGGATTTGGTCCATGTCTTGCTATCTTTTACATATGAACCTGTTTAATTTTGATCCATCCACTATTTTAAGTTTCTTCCTGACCCTGTTTCGTATAAGTTTAGTCCTGTTTTTACTCCCTTTTTTTGGGGGAAATTCGCTGCCTAATCCGGTCAAAGCAGTAGTTTGTATAATTTTAACCCTGGGATTGTGGCCTGCCCTATCTTTTCCAGCTCGCTATTTTCCAGCCCATCCTTTCAATATTTTAATTATGATTTTAGGCGAGCTGGTACTCGGTCTTACCATGGGATTACTGGTAAGGTTCCTGTTTGCAGCAATCCAGACAGGAGGGGAACTGGCCGGTTTTCAAATGGGATTCAGCATGATTAGTGTAATGGACCCGATTAATGGAACTTCAGAGTCAGTCACCGCGCATTTTCTTTATATGACGTCCCTGCTCACCTTTCTCTGTTTAAACGGCCATCTGTATTTACTTAAAGCACTGGCTCAATCCTTTGAGCTTGTGCCCCCTGGCAGTCTTTTTATCTCTCCTCAATTAGTCCAGAATATCATTACGTTTTCAGGTCAAATTTTTGTCCTGGCCATTAAAATTGCGGCTCCAATTATTACAGCAATTTTTCTTGTTGACCTGGCCCTGGCCCTGATTTCCAGAGCCGCTCCCCAGATGAATGTCCTTTTTGTGGGCTTTCCCATAAAAATCTGCGTGGGCTTCCTTTTCCTTGGCCTGCTTTTTGAAGTAATGAATATGGAAATTGCTAATTTTATCCGCAATATATCTATTTATTTTGATTCAATTTTGCGGGCAATGATTCCTTAAAAATTAATTCAGAGCTCATCTACTATGCCACAAAAAGATCCTGCTAGAACCGAACAAGCTACCCCGAAACGGCGCAAAAAAGCCAGAGAAGAAGGTAACGTCCCCAGAAGTCAAGAATTGACAAAAGTAATGAGCCTTCTGGCCGGGCTTATTGGCCTGCGCGCTGGAATATCTTTTTTAAATAACGAATTAACAGAAGTTTATAATTATTTTTTTAACACCGGAGCGCTCTATCTTACTCTTAATCAGGCTAATGTCTATCATCTTTTTCTTTTTTGTGCCCAGAAAATTGCCCTGCTCGTTCTGCCCATTATGATCTTCATCGCCCTGGTTTCATTTATTACTGTACGTGCCCAGGTTGGCCCGCTCTGGACTACCAAACCACTGCAACCCAAATTCAAATTTAATATTCTGACTGGTATCAAAAAGTTATTTATGGACACTCAATCTTTTATCCGCCTGGCTCGAAGCGTGCTTCAGGCTGCTGCCGTAGCCATAGCTCCTTATCTGGTGCTTAAATCTGAATTTCACAATCTCTTGCCCCTGTTCTATGAAAGCACAACAAGCATAGCAGCATACATTCTGGACACTGGTTATACCATGACCAAGTATGCGCTTGTGCCCATGCTCATCATCGGTATAGCAGACCTCATTTATACCCGCTGGGATTACGAACAAAACCTGAAAATGACCAAAGATGAAGTTAAAGATGAGCGCAAGCAGGCTGAAGGTGACCCAACCATTAAAAGCAAACAAAGAGAAAAGATGTTTGCTGCCATGCAAAAGAGAATGATGAAAAAAGTACCCGAGGCTGATGTAGTCATCACCAACCCCACCCATATAGCAGTGGCCTTAAAATATGATCCCATGCAGGCCCCTGCCCCAATAGTTCTGGCCAAAGGAGCCGGTCATGTTGCTGAAAAAATTAAAGAAATTGCCAGGAAGCATAATGTTCCCATCAGGGAAAACAAGCCACTGGCACGGGCCTTGTATAAAAGTGTTGAGGTCGGCGAGACAATACCTGAAGAACTTTATAAAGCTGTAGCAGCTCTGCTTGCCCAACTATATAAATATCGCAAACAGACAAACTAGAAATAGAGTCGCCTGCAAGGGGACAGGCGAACATCTAATGATTTCAAATAGTTACAACCGTCACAACGCTCGCTATCGCTGTTCGCCTG
>CAJXJU010000376.1 GCA_913055195.1 uncultured Desulfohalobiaceae bacterium
CTATTTTATAATTTACTGAAAAAATTAAACATTTTTTTAACTCAGAAAGTTGAGTAACTAACTCAAGGTGAGAAATCTTATGTTTTTTAAAAAATTATTTGGCTTTTTAGGCAAAAGTTTGGCCATGGATCTCGGTACGGCTAATACCCTGCTTTATACTCCCAATGAAGGGATTGTGCTCAATGAGCCGTCTGTAGTGGCTATTGATCACCGGGATGAAAAGATTCTGGCTGTTGGCAGAGAAGCCAAAGAATTCTTAGGCCGGACCCCTCAGCGTGTTACAGCGATAAGACCTTTAAAGGATGGTGTCATTGCTGACTTTGAGGTGACAAAAACCATGATCACCTATTTTATGCGTAAGGTCATCAATGGCATGAATCTGATTAAGCCCAGGGCTGTAATTTGTGTTCCAACGGGGATAACTCAGGTTGAAAAGAGAGCCGTGATTGAATCTGGTTTGCAGTCCGGGGCCAGGGAAGTAAGGCTGGTGGAGGAGCCTATGGCTGCGGCCATCGGGGCCGGGCTTCCCATTGAACAACCTGTTGGAAATATGGTTGTGGATATTGGTGGAGGGACTACCGAAGTTGCAATTATTTCACTTTCAGCAGTAGCTTATGCTGAGTCTGTGCGCGTGGCTGGCGATGAAATGAATGAGGCTATCCAGCGTTATATACAGGATCAGTTTCAGCTTCTTATAGGCGAGAATATGGCCGAAGACATTAAAATAAATATTGGTTCTGCCTGTCCTTTAGAGGAATCTTTGACTTATAGAGTAGCAGGGAGAAGTATTGTTGATGGGGCACCCAGAGCTATAGAAGTTACTGATGGGCATATCCGCGAGGCGATTCAGGAACCAGTAAACACCATTGTTCTGGCTGTGCGTAGAGCGCTCGAAAAGACACCGCCGGAATTGGTGGCAGATGTGGCGGAAAGTGGTTTGCTTTTAGCCGGAGGAGGTGCCCTGTTAAAGGGGCTGGATAAGCTGATTGCTAAAGAAACGCAGATAAAAGTGAAAATTGATGAAGACCCTCTGACTACAGTTGTAAGGGGCACTGGCACCACACTGGTGCATGAGAAAAAATATGCTGAGGTATTTATTAATTAGATGTAGGGGCACGGCGTTGCCGTGCCCTATTGCCCATTATTTATGGTGGTGGAAAAACTAATCCTTTCTGCCAGAAATAGACAACGCCAGGAGTAAGAAGTTCAGGAAAATTTTTGACCAGAGAGGAAAGTTCCTCAGCGTCAACAAATAGGCCGGATTCAACTTCGCAAGGATCTGGTTTTGGTGGTTCTAAAGATTTCCCGGCGGAAAAGAGATAGACAAATTCGTAATGGGTCTCTTTTGATCCTTTCAAGGTATATATAAGTTTCAATTGCCGCGGTACTATCCCTACTTCCTCTTTGAGTTCCCTAAGGGCTGCTTCCTCAACTGCTTCTCCTGCCTTTATGTGACCGGTGGCAGAGAGATCCCAGCGGCCAGGATAGAGATGTTTGTTGCGATGTCTTTTTTGTAAAAAGAGTTTGCCTTCCCGATTATATACGAGGACCACTATTGAACGGTGAAAAAGTCCCTGGCGGTGGACTTCGTCTCTGGCCATAACGGCCAGAGGAGTATTGTTCTGGTCCACAACTTCAATTTTCTCTTGCTCGTGAAAAAAGTCTTTTTTGCTTTCAGACATTGTCCTGGTTTGTGTTAATGAAAGTGGAAGAGTTAAGCATTAAAGATATAGAGCAACTGGTAGAGCTGGAAAGACTTTGCTTTGCCACGCCCTGGACCCAGGAACAATTCAGTCTTTGTCTGGCCCAGGAACATTTTTATGTTTTCGGTCTGAAATCAGGCAACCGGTTGATGGGCTATATTTCATTTTTTCTGGTAGGTAAAGAGATGGAGATTCTAAATCTGGCTGTTCATCCAGAAAAGAGAAGGCAGGGTCTGGGAACGAAACTCCTTACCGCGGCCTTGAGCTTTTTTCGTCGAAAAAAAGGAAAGAAAGTGTTGCTTGAGGTCAGGCCATCAAATGTGGCTGCTCTTAATCTTTACAGGAGGGCAGGGTTTGTACAGGTAGGTTTGAGAAGAAACTACTATCCTGATAATAGGGAGGATGCCCTGGTTATGGCGCTTAAGCTATTGTAACTCAACTCAACTTTCGGAGTTCCGAAAGTTGAGAAATCCGAAATCCGAATATCGAAATTCGAAACAAATCCGAATTT
>CAJXJU010000377.1 GCA_913055195.1 uncultured Desulfohalobiaceae bacterium
TTCGATATTCGGATTTCGAATTTCTCAACTTTCGGAACTCCGAAAGTTGAGTCAAATACTTCAAAATCCTGATAAGGTAGAAATTATTGATTCGTTTATTTTTCGTTTTTCCAAAATGCAGGATACAATGGGAGAAAAATTATTTCCTGCTACACTTATATTGGTTGGTGAATACAAACGCTCTATGTCTTTTATTGACATACTGAATAAATTAGAACAACTGGAACTTATTGACAGAATTCAAACATGGCAGGCATTTAGAAAAGCCAGAAACCTTTTTGCCCATACCTATCCCTGGGAAACACAGGATTTGATTAGTGGTATAAAATTAGCTTTACAATACTCTGATGAACTAATTACGATTTATGAAAAAATAAAAAATTATATTGAACAATATAAACACGTTAATATGGATGAGCTATAAAAAATGAAAATCTTATTCCTTGTTGCCGATGGCATGGGGGACTGGCCTCTGGAAGAGTTGGGCCATAAAACCCCCCTGGAGGTGGCAGAGACACCGATTTTGGATGAACTGGCCCGAAAATCTCATGTAGGGCTTTGCCAGACTATTCCTGAAGGCATGGCACCGGGATCAGACATAGCCAACATGGCTTTACTTGGTTATGATCCAGCTGTTTATCACACAGGCCGGGGACCCATTGAAGCCGCGGCCCAGAGCCTAAAATTAAACGCAGACGATCTTGTCTGGCGCTGCAACCTGGTTACTCTTACTGATTTTGGTCAAAAAGGTAAAATGATTGACTATGCTGCCGGGCACATCAATACTGACCAGGCCACATCTTTGATCCACTCCTTGCAGGAAACAAACAATAATGACGAATTTGTTTTTTATCCAGGTGTGCAGTACCGCCATCTTCTGGTTCACAAAAGCGGGACGCGCACAAAAGCGGCAAGCATCCACATACGACCGCCTCATGATATTCTAGGCCAACCCATCTGGCCGGATATATTAAGTTTTCAAGAATATCCTGCCCTGTGGGACCTGGTACGCAAGGCTTATGAATTTTTGACGAGTGGGGATAATCCAACACAGGCCACTTCTATCTGGCCCTGGGGCCAGGGACGGCCACTTTCCTTGCCTTCCTTTAGCGATAAATTCCATTTAAAAGGCGGGGTGATTTCTGCAGTGGATTTGATCAAGGGATTGGGATGGGCAGCCGGTCTTACGGTCATTGATGTGCCTGGCGCAACCGGACTTCTGGAGACAAATTATGCCGGCAAAGTCGCTGCTGCCCTTAATTTCCTGGAAAAAGGGGATTTTATTTTTGTTCACCTGGAAGGACCTGATGAATGCGGCCACATGGGCAATGTCCAGGATAAGATTGAGGCCATTAAACGCTTTGACCAGCTCATCGTTGCCCCAATCTTAGACGCCCTGAAAGGTGAAGATTTTATCCTTATTACCTGTTGTGATCATTTAACGCCTGTTATTAAAAGAACCCATGCAAATGATCCAGTGCCTTTTCTTGTTTATAACTCTCGCAAAGAAGTACAGGGAGTAGATGTTTTTTCGGAGAACACAGCTCAAAAAACCGGTTTAGTACTTGCAAGAGGGCAGGATTTACTGCCTTTTGCCCTTAAAACCATCATTTGAGAAATTTATGAAACCAAAAGACAGCTCACAATTTCCACAACCTGAAACCTGGCACAAACATCGTGTATCCTATGGCGAAACAGATGCTATGGGAGTGGTTTATTATGCCAATTATTTGCATTGGTTTGAAATGGCCAGAAGCACTTTTCTGCGGGAAAGGGGCCTGAGTTATGTGCAGGTAGAAGAAAAAGGCATTTTCTTACCTGTACGCAAGGCAGAGTGCCGCTATTTGACCCCTGCCAGATTTGACGATCTGGTCTTTGTCCGCACAGGCATTGAAAAATGGGGGCGGGCATCAATTGTATTTGTTTATGAGGTAATAAATGAATTAAAAACCATTGTTCTGGCCACTGGCAAAACCGAACATGCCTGTGTAAACAGCAAAGGCCGTCCCATACCCATACCTGAGTGGTTGAAACAAATCTGTATTTCTTAAAGACTTAACTGCAAAAAGTCAAATTTGGCCTTTTTAACAAAAATGTCAGCTTATAACATACTATAATAATTTCAACATTTACCCTGTTGAATCCCGCTTTGCGGGGCTGTCCCTGACAGCATTCA
>CAJXJU010000378.1 GCA_913055195.1 uncultured Desulfohalobiaceae bacterium
CCGTTCGCCTGTCCCCGCACGGAAAAATTTACTTTTTGCAGGCGACTCTTCTAAGGCATGGGACAAAATTTTGCAGAAGATTGTTAATCTGAGAATTTTTCCAGATAGCGAGGGTAAGCTCAATTTGAGTGTGGCTGATATAAATGGTGAAATTCTTGTAGTCTCTCAATTTACTCTGTTGGCAGATTGTCGTAAAGGAAGACGGCCAGGCTTTAGTGAGGCAGCTCCTCCTGAAAAGGCAAGAGAGCTATTTAATAGGTTTAAAGAGGATTTGCAAAGATTATGGCCGAAAGTAGCAACGGGTGTTTTTGGCGCGGAAATGGATGTGGAATTTTGTAATTGGGGGCCAGTGACCATCTGGCTGGATAGTGAGCAATTTTAAGGTTGATGGGTATGGATAGACAGATAAAAGTTCTTGTTGTTGATGATTCTCGACTGATAAGAAAAATTCTTTCTGATTTATTAAAGGATAATTTTGATGTTGTGTTTGCTGTTGATGGGAAAGACGGTATTGACAAATTTCAGGCTGTTTCTCCTCAGATCATTTTGCTGGACCTGGAAATGCCAAGGATGAATGGTCTGGAGGTTATAGATTATGTTCGCAACAAAGCTAATGATAGTGATGTCTTTATTTTAGTATTGACAGGCAAAGAAAATCCAGAAATTAAGGTGCAGGCATTGAATCTCGGTGCCAATGATTTTTTAATTAAACCTTTTCCCAGAGAAGAGCTGATTGCAAGGATGAATGTGGCATCCAGACAGGTAAATTTGCTCTCCAAGTTGCATAAAGCTTATGATCAGATAGCCAGAGAGATAAATATGGTGGCTGAACTGCAAAAAAAACTTCTGCCCAGGAGCCAGTTTGTGTTTCCTGGTGTTGATTTACAGTATCTTTATATTCCTTCTGGCATGGCTAGTGGTGATTATTTTGATTACTTTGTTGTGCGGGATGATGTGTTACGCTTTGTGGTTGCTGATGTTTCTGGTCATGGGGCCAGAGCTGCATTTATTATGGCTATGGTACGTACTTTATTTGCTATTGGCAAAGAAGAATCGATCTCATTGAAAAAAAGTATTCAACTTATCAACGATCACTTATGTCATGTAGTAGGTGATGATACAGATTTTGTTACCCTGTTTGCTTGCGATTTAAACCTGAAGGAAAAGACATTAAAATATGTTAATGCTGGTCATTGTCCTGCGTTAATCAAGCTTGATAGGTCCAGAGTTGAACGACTTGATTCATATTTACCTGCTCTTGGTTTTTTCCCTCTGGAGATTGAACAGAAAACAATTAGCTTTTCTCACAAAGTAGGAGTATTTTTATTTACAGATGGTTTTTATGAATGGGAAGTGGAGCCAAAAAAAATTCTGGGACTGGATAATTTTTTGAGAATGGCTCAATCGCTGATTATCAAGGATGCATTTAATTTGCAACTTTTAAAAAGAAGGCTTGATTTCATGTCAGGGCTTCAGAATACATATCGTGACGATTTAACAGCATTATGGGTGGAGGCAAGATAATTAATGATAAAATTAGTGTATAAAATTCAGATTACGCCCAGGCTTATCAGGTTACTTGTTAAGTCTGTTATGGCAGTTTTAGGAGAATTCCTTGAGAAGGAGGTTTTATATGTTCTAAGATTGGCTCTTACAGAAGCATGTAACAATGTGTATGAACACGCATATAATGGTCAAGCCGGTGATATGGAAGTCAGGTTGTTATTATTGCCCGGGAATTATGTGCAATTTGATGTGCTTGATTGGGGTAAGGAGTGTGAACCATCGCTGTATTCAACAATTCAGGATGTGTTGTTGCCTGAAAACATTGCCTGTTCAGGTCGAGGCATTTATATTATACAACAATTGATGGATAATTTGAAATTACAAAGAGAAAATGGAGTTAACCTGCTTGTTATGCAAAAGAATATAGAGGAGGAGAAATGGAAAGTCTGCAAATAGAAAGACAGGGACAATTGTTGATGATAATTTTTCAGGGGGAATTGACCCTGGAAGTGGTCGAGAATGTCAAACCCCAGATGGAAAAGCTTTTTGTTGAAGATTGGGAGATTCTGGTTGTTGATTTGAAAGGGATTGAATTTCTGGATAGTTCTGGTATTGGTTTTTTAGTGGCAACCAACAATAGAGCAAAACAAAACAATAAAAAATTTTACTT
>CAJXJU010000379.1 GCA_913055195.1 uncultured Desulfohalobiaceae bacterium
AACCATATTGCCTGTCCGTTTTAGGTGCTCGGCTCTATAACTGATTGAAAATATTAAACATTTTTTCAACTCAGAAAGTTGAGTACTTTTACTGGCATTGGGGTCTGACCCCTCTAACTAACTGAACACCTACCAAAACCCCTGTTTTAAACAGCCGTGTTTTAAAAATTTCCATCATTTTATATTTTTAACCCTTCAAAGCACAATTTATGTTTTTCAATCAAAAATTCTTTTTTGAACTCTTCTTTTATTACATCCCCAAGCTCTTCAGCACAGTTTAACGCTGAACTCTCATCAGAAAATCCCACTATCCACATACCGTTAGGAGTTTTCCAGAGGAACTTTTTTTGCATTGAGTTGACAAAAATTTACCATCTTCATACTTATGTAATCTTATATAATGATGTGACCAATTGATGTACATGGCTATACCGCTGCCTATTAAAACTATTATCTCTTTGCCAATTTCTAAAGAATCAAACCTTTCTTTCCACTGTTGAATAAACTTTTTTATAAACCTTTTCAGACCTATTGAAAAAACAACTATAGTAAACGGAATATCTGAAAAATATTTTTCAATAACTTCTTCAACTATCTCTTTTTCATCTGGCAAGACAAAAATCACTCCTACTGCATCATCTTCTTCCTCTGAAATTAATATATCCTTTTCTAAACCATACTTTAATAATGGTTGATCTTTTTCTTCAATTAATTCTATTTGCCCTTTTAGGCATTTTTCTTTATGAATCCAATCCATACTTTTATCTCCTCTAATTTATATTTTATTAAAGCAAATATTTTTTCCTGACTTTCTACATTTGCCATAAAATTTGTTAATCTTTCAATGTGTTGTTCTACTGTATTCCAAAATTCCTCTTCATAATCATCCCATTTTTTTCCTTGATAATATCCATAATCGGCTGCATATCTTAGTGCCTTAAAGCTTTCCCATATTTTCTCAAGTGCTTCAAATCCTTTAAAAATATCCAGATATCTCTCTTTATCATGCCATCTACCTTTTTTTAAATCATACCTAAAAGTATTTAGCAAACACACTATACCATAATAAAATCGTGAAACAAATCCTTTTGTTTTCACTTCTCTTAACAATCTTAAAGCATTCTCAAAATGCTCATAAGAAAGAAATAGATATTCTGTGTTAAATCTCTCTTTTCCAGCCCACCATTCAGCAATTGCTACATCGAGTTCACTATGAATATCTCTTCCTGTTACCCAGAGTCGTTCAACTGGCAAACTCTTCTTTCCCATCCACCACCACGGTCCAGGACCTTCCTTTGTCTTTACACATCGTTCAATGGTATCATATCTTATCGTCCAGGGTCCTTGATCATAAAAATACACATCTGGATATGACTGCCTGTTAATGTCAACTTTTAAATCTTTAAGAAAAGATTCTAAATAACCATCTCTATTTATCATCATTGCCCGATAAGGATGATCATCCTGAGCCTTCCATACAGTCATGCAGGAATCAAGAGAGGAGTCTTCATAAAGTTTCTTCACAGTAATATCTATAATATCTCCTGATATCATAACTGTATTGCCCAGAAGAATCGTAACTATTTCTAAATCTGAATAGAAATTCGTCTTCACAAAACGGGCAGCATGGACGATCACATCTCCATGATTTGTGTCAGGTTGTGCAAGCTCTTCTGGACGATCTATAATTTTCACACCATATTCTTTAGCCACTGCTTTAATCTTTGAACATTCAGTTGAAATAAAAACATCATCTATGAGTGATGCCTCCTTTGCAGCTTTTATAGGATAATATAAGATTGGTTTACCACAAACATTTATGATATTTTTATCCTGTATAGATTGATTACCACCTTTGGCTGTAATTATAGCAACGGCTGTCATAATATTACTCCTAAAACAATCTATAAATTTAACTGTCTATCTGACTCTTACTCTTAAAAATCTCCTCCATTATCTGAAGCACACCCTGGCCTATATCTATAAATGTATTACTTACAAACTTTTTTCCTAATTTAGGAGAAAAAGTATAAGGTGTAATAGCATAATGATGTTGCCTTTTTCCTTTTTTAAAGACAATCTTAACTTTTTCATCAAGCATTCAGCTGGCATTGGGTTCTGACCCCTCTATCTGCCTGAAATCATTGATTTTATCCCTTAAAAAAGCCCCTT
>CAJXJU010000380.1 GCA_913055195.1 uncultured Desulfohalobiaceae bacterium
ACGTGCTTTCTAAAACAGTTGTAATATCAGCAAGTTAACGAACTCAGAAAGTTGACTTAAATAATCATGAGGGATGCTTATGTTAAAAATTGAAGACCTGCATGTTCATGTAGGAGGAAAGGAAGTCCTGAAGGGGATAGATCTCCACATTGAAGAAGGAGAGACCTTTATTTTGTTTGGCCCCAATGGCTCTGGCAAAACCACCTTGCTTATGACTATTATGGGCTTTGCCGGGTATGAGGTGACTGGGGGCAGGATTTTATTCAAGGGTAAGGATATAACCAATTTACCCACTTATGAACGGGCCAGAATGGGAATTGGTATGTCCTTTCAGCGCCCGCCTACCATTCATGGCTTAAAGACCAGAGATTTGGTTCAGATGTGTGCCCGGGGTAGGCAGATAACGGAAGCGGAAGTGGAAGAGTTGGCCAGAAAAGTCAATTTTGAAAATTTTCTGGATAGAGATATAAATGATGGTTTTTCCGGGGGAGAAATAAAGCGCTCTGAATTGCTGCAACTTATGGCCCAGGAACCTGATCTGGTTCTTTTTGATGAGCCGGAATCAGGTGTGGATTTGGAAAACATGGCTTTGATCGGCAAGATAGCCAGGGCACTTCTGGATGGTCCTCTGGAACCCAGTCCTGTGGCCTGTATGAAGGAGCTGAAAGCGCGGAAAAAAACTTCTGGGCTGATTATTACTCATACCGGTTATATTCTGGATTATGTTAATGCGGACAGGGGACAGGTTATGTTTCATGGTCGTCTTTGTTGTCAGGGTCGGCCCAGAGATATTCTGGATCATATCAGTAAATATGGTTACAAGGAGTGCGTCAGATGTCTGAGCTAAAAAATGTAAAAATTCCTCAGGTGGATTTGAGTAAATATAATTTTGAGCAGGGAGAAGTTCCTGAGCTTGCTGATTTACGTCAGCTTGATGTTGATGATCGAGCTGAACTGCTCATGGCTGGAGTTGATGTAGAGGAAGAGGAAAGGAGCGGTACTTTTCTTCAGATTGATCATAGTAACGTGCATTGCAGCTCTCGCGGCCAGGGCGTGGAAGTTTTGAGCATTAAGAAGGCACTGGAAAAATACAATGGTCTGCCAGAGTATTATTGGCAGGCAATGGACAAAGATAAGGATGAGTTCACCAGGGCTGCGGCTGAGAAACTCCACGGAGGATATTTTATCCGCACTGCAAAGGGGGCAAAAATAGAGGAGCCAGTCCAGTCCTGCCTGTTTATTAAGGGGCAAAATGTAGCCCAGAGTGTGCATAATATTGTTGTTGTGGAAGAAGATTCAGAAGTGCACATTATCACAGGTTGCGCTACCTCGCATAAAGTCAGTTCTGCCCTGCACCTTGGTATTTCTGAATTTTACATCAAAAAGGGCGGCAAATTGACCTTTACAATGGTTCACAACTGGGGAGAAGAGGTTTCTGTCAGGCCAAGGACCGTGGGTATTGTTGAAGAACGCGGGGTGTTTGTAAGTAATTATATTTTGTTAAAGCCGGTCAAGTCTGTGCAGTCATTCCCGACCATTTTTCTTAATGGCCCGGGTGCTGTGGCCAGGTTTAACTCTATCCTGGTCGCGCCCAGAGGATCGTACATCAATTCAGGGAACAAAATCGTGCTCAATGCACCTGAGACCAGAGGGGAGATTATATCACGGGCCATTACAACCGGAGGGACAATTATTGCTCCGGGTGTTATTGAAGGCAATGCTGTGCCCGCGCGCGGACACCTGGAATGTAAGGGTCTGATTCTAAACGATGGTGTCATTCACGCCATACCAGAGCTTAAAGGCACCAAGTCCGGTGTTGAGCTTTCACATGAGGCAGCCGTGGGTAAGATTGCGCAGGAAGAGATAGAGTATCTGATGGCCAGGGGATTGGACGAGGATGAAGCTACTTCCACTATTGTGCGTGGTTTTCTCAATGTGGATATTATGGGGCTGCCCAGAGAACTCAAGGAGAGCATAGATCAAACCATTGCTGAAAATGAGAAGGAGATGTTTTAGCAGGGTTTACGCACCTAATGAAAAAAATTTTTCGCCGAGCACCTAAAACGGACTGTTAATTTTTTTCTTAATCAACTCAACTTTCTGAGTTGCAAAAAATGTTCAATTTTTTCAGTAAATTATAAAATAGGATTGAGAAAATATTCCA
>CAJXJU010000381.1 GCA_913055195.1 uncultured Desulfohalobiaceae bacterium
AATTCGACTCTGTAACTGATTGAAAATATTGAACATTTTTTCAACTCAGAAAGTTTAGTAATTCAGTCAAATTATCATGCTGGAATATCTCCCCTATATTCTCATCCTCATCGGCCTGACAGTCATTACTGTCCTCATTTTCCTCAATCGCCGCATCAGAAAATACTGGCAGGCCGTAAGCAATATGCTGGCTTTAAGCGATGAGCATGAATTTAACCTTTCCCCTTTTTTAAAGGATATTGAGCCAATCCTGAAAAGACTGGGCATAGATGATTTTGCATACCACATAGAATATTTAAACGTAACCCTGCACAAAGACGCTCCTGAGTACAGACACAACCTGCAAAAAAAATGGTCACAGGACCCGGCCATTATTCTTCTGACTTTTTATTTTTCTTCCAGACCCAGAGGTGAAAACAGGGCTATTTTTCATCTTCTGCTTGAAATCCTTTTAATGATCATCAGACACAATATTTTCACCAGACAGCTCATTGTCCAGCAGACCTTTGACAGGCTGCACAAAATCAATGCCTTTGTCCTGCATGATGTTAAGAATCTGGCGCAATTTATTGTCTTTTTAAACCATAACCTGAACAACCTGTATTCGCCTGATGAACAGCGGGATTTTATTCAAACTTTGAAGGAAACCATGCCAGCGCTCACCATTCGCGCTGCCAGAATCATGGGTTTTTTTCAAAAAACCGGCCCGGATAACAATCTGTTAATTTCCGTTCTTTCTGATAAAACCCGGAAACATGGGCAAATCAGCTTAACCTCCCTTATAAATGTCCTGCACAAACAATACAATTTTCCCCTGACAATAAAGGGAAATATCTCCATCCATCAAAAAACAGCAGATCAATTCATGGCTGTCCTGGATAATATCCTGAAAAATATCCACGACAAATCCCAGCAAGCTCCTTTGAGATGCCTGATCATTATGTATGAGAAAAACAACGAAAAGATCCTCAAAATCATTGATACTGGCGGGCAGTGTGCAAATATTGAGCGCATTTTTGAGCCATTCTACACAACCAAAAAACAGGGGCTGGGCATTGGCCTGTTCCAGGCCAGAGAGGTCATGAAAAAACTGGGAGGAAAAATCACTGCCCGGAATATCAGACATGGAATAATGTTTGAGATTCGCCTGCCTGTAAAATAATTTTACATCTTGCGCTTTTTATTTTTCCACCTATATTTATCCTCAACCTGGCGCGATAAAAATATCGCAAAACATAGTGACATGCTCTATGACTTTACTCAAACAAAATTCTTTAAGAGGAGGTTTTTTATGAAAAAATTAAAAAAACAGGAACAGGGTTTTACACTGGTGGAGCTGGCCATTGTGCTGGTCATCATTGGTTTGTTGCTGGGCGCGGTTCTTAAAGGACAACAGTTGATTTATAACGCAAAAGTCAAGAGGGTGCAAAATCAGATAAAAGAAATGGAGGCTGCCTTTTACACTTATTATGACAAATATGGTTACTACCCAGGCGACGATCCACAAGCTTCCGCAAGGTGGAGTGGTGCTCCAAATGGAAATGGAGATGGTGCAGTTGACGGAGGATATTGTACTAATGGTGGTCCAAACAAAGAACCATGCTATCTCTGGAGACACTTACGATATGCCAACATTATCAGTGGAGATCCAGCAGAAAACGACCCTACAAAAATGACTCCTCATCATGCATTTGGAGGCTATCTTGATATGTTCACAGGGACCTTCACTGTAGGAGGTCAGAGTAGAAGCGGTGGCTGGATAACATTGCGAAATATAGAAGCAGCAGCAGCAGAAGCTATAGACAGAGCACTTGATGATGGTAAATGTACTACAGGTGCTATGGCAAGATACGGTGGAGAGGCATGTAATGGTGCTAACTATCCGAGTAGTGGCTATTTAGATATCTGGTTTAATTTTTAACGATAAAAGTATAATTGTTACAAGCCTGCTCTCTGCAATTAATAAATTACTTTAAAATATTTTAACTGGCCGCTATTTAGCGGCCAGTTTTTTCTCATAGCGAATATGGGGACAGGAGGAATTTCGTCCCTCCCCCCAGGGCTATCTCATCTAAATTTTGTCACCTAAAGAAAAATAGTGGCTGTAGTTTATAATACCCTTAATTTATTAAAAAATTCGAATTTCGAAATTCGAAAT
>CAJXJU010000382.1 GCA_913055195.1 uncultured Desulfohalobiaceae bacterium
TTCCGTGATTTCCTATTAATGAAAGCAATATTTTTAAAATAGAAGGGAAAACATCACCCAAAGAAATAACTTTACTATCTTTTCCTCTAAGAATCATATCATCATATCTAAAAACAAGCTCTGCATCTCCCATTAATCCCGCCTCATAATGCCAGCCTCTTCCGCTATTTATTTTCACGATCACCTTACCGTTATACTCCTTTTTCAAATTATTTTTGCTTACTTCTACACTAAATCTACTCTTCCACCCGGTTGCCCCAAAAAGAAAACATACAGGACAGATTTTTTCATGAATTTTTAAAACATCCTTCTCATTTTTTACCTCAACTTTACACTTATTTTCACTTGTTGAATCACAAGCATTATACCCCATACCTCTCACAAGCGCTTCAAACCACCAACGAAGAGAGCCAAAAATTCCCGTTAATTTAAGCTCATTACCATTCCTCCACGCATCACCTGTCCAGAGTGGTGTTAATGTTTGAAAAGTTACTCTAATAGATTTCATGGACTAACTCCTTTTCACTATCAGGGGTTACTCTTTTTCTTCCTCCATTATCTCAATCCCAGCCTGTCTTAAGGCTTCCATGATTTTGTCTTCGTAATCTGATTGTTTTAGTTTGCCATCAGTTGCTGTAAGGGTTATCTCTATACTACAATTATCAAATTGTGTTGTCAAAGCTCTTGCTATGCCAGCAACTGTTGAGAGTTGTCCGACCAGCACATTCAACTTCAATTTTATTTTTGTAATCTTCTGTTCATGATATGAAGTAGCAATAGTATCTTTTATTACTTGCTCACCTCTATTTATAGAAGATTCTATTTCCTTAGGGAAAAATACTGCTGTTTTTTGCTCCTGTTCTCTTTGTATTTGCTTTTGAATTTACTTTTTGCATATATCAGCATTTATAATAATTTCCCCTTCTGCTAAATTCACATCAGGTTCTTCTCCAATGTATTTACACACAACTTCTCCATCTTCTAAATAACCATATCCAAAAAGCTTCTCCTCTGTACCCTGTTTTATGCCCTGTACAAATACATTTTTGGAGACTAATCTTATCTCGCCAGGGGTTCTAAAAAAGGCATCGTAAAGCACTCTTGCCTCTACATACTCTTTATCTTGAATGTATTTTTCCTTAATCACCTTTGAGGCTATTTTCTCTAAAATCTCACCTTCTGTCCTTAATCTATCGTATATCTCCTTATCAACTAATGTTTCCCCATAAGTTGGAATCCCCAGATCCAGTTTTTTTAAACCATGTTTTGCAGGAAGAAAAACTATGCGATAAAGTCTTCTAAGCTCTTCGTATTCCCTTTGAAATTGGATTTTTAGTTTATTCTTTACTTCTTTTTTTTGACTTTCTGTAAGCTTTAATTTCTTATCTGCATCCAGAGATTTTAAAGCCAGAA
The DNA here is from genome assembly GCA_913055195.1 of uncultured Desulfohalobiaceae bacterium. Lineage (GTDB taxonomy): Bacteria > Desulfobacterota > Desulfovibrionia > Desulfovibrionales > Desulfonatronovibrionaceae > Desulfovulcanus. Next base: position 1,414 of record CAJXJU010000382.1, read on the forward strand.
ATTTTCTTAAAAAAGCATTAAAAAGTTCTATATGCTCTTTATCTATACACAAAAAAATCAAGGAATTCTTGTATATTCTAGGAGATTCGCCGTATTTTTCCAAAAATTCTAAATCAGGAGTATCTGTCCTTAATACAATAAGTTTTAAATCTTGACTGTCAGGTATGTCTTTTGGAAACTTTGGATAGAGATAAACCCTGAGTGTTGAAGCATTTGATATGTGTCTTTTAATTAAATTTTTTTCCTCTTCTTCGATATCTTTTGATGTTATGTTTTCTTCTCTGGAAAGAATTATTCTATTTAGATTTGGCTGATTTGTAAAATAAAGCCCATCATCTGATATATAAAATAATTTTTCTCTTAAATCGCTTATAGCTGTATCTATAACAGTGCTTGAAAACTCAGGATATACTGCCTCCAGTTTTATATCCCTTGAATTTACATCTATCTTACCTTTTCCAGAAAATGAATTCATAAAAATAGTTGTAGCAACAACAGTTCCAAGTCTGTATGCCCTATAGGAACTACCAACTTCATTATCTACCTTTTTTGCTCCAGAGTCCTTTGATACTATATCCTGCGCAATAATGCTATCCCACTCTGCTCCTATATGTTTTATAAGCTCTCTTTTAATCTCATCATTTGCAAGGTCAAAATCTCCAATGCGAATATAAGGTATAGGTTTGTCCATAAGTCCATGCACTACAAGAGAGAGAAGCCTTAATATCCCTCTTGTTCT
>CAJXJU010000383.1 GCA_913055195.1 uncultured Desulfohalobiaceae bacterium
GGTTGGTGCTGTGGTTTCGAATTTCGATATTCGGATTTCGAATTTAGATGAGATAGCCCTGGAATCTAGCCGCTAACATCTGGACAAAACCGCCCTTTTTTGTTTAAAAAGATTTCTTTAAGATTAAACGATATTCGAGGAGGTTGGGATAATGGCCAGACATAAAAAGATTGAAAGGCGCAAAGAACTGGACAGACGCCGTCGCCGTCGGGAAAAGAGATTAAAACAAAGAATCAAAGAGGCCAAAGAAGCAGCCAAAAAGGCAAAGTCCAGGTAATACGCCACGCTGATGCAGGGTTGTAGGCTGGGTAGCAGATGATAAAAGTGCTTGATAGCAATTGACATGGCTGAATCTGGTCTTAATTTTTCTTGCTCGAAAATTTTCAAGTTGTGGAGGTGGAAAATGCCTATTTATGAATATCGCTGTAATGAGTGTCAGCAGGTCTTTGAAGAATGGCAAAAGGGTTTTGAGGAAAAAGAGGTTTACTGCCCGGTTTGTGGCGGAAGTGCTACCCGCCTTATTTCGCAATCAGCATTCATTTTAAAAGGTAGTGGCTGGTATGTGACAGATTACTGCAATCGCAAATCTTCATCTGATAACAAGGCAGGAGACAACTCCAATGGCAGCAAGGACAGGGCTGCCAAACAGGACAAACAATCTGAATCAAAGCCTGCTTCCAGTACTACTGCTGCTACCTCTAATTCCTCTGCAACCCAGAGTTCAGGTAGTGCGTAATTTTTAAGGCAGCTTTTGCTGCCTTTTTTAATTTTACAAGCTAAAACAATACAAAACCATGATTGAACGCTACACTAGAAAAGAAATGGGGGAAATCTGGACCCTGGAGAATAAATTCAGGGTCTGGCTGGAAGTGGAACTGGCTGTATGTGAGGCCTGGCATCAATTGGGCCAGATTCCAGACAAAGAAATGCAGGAAATCAGGGACAAAGCTGACTTTGACCTGCAAAGGATTCTTGAAATAGAAGAAACCACCAAACATGATGTGATAGCCTTTTTAACCGCAGTAGAAGAAAAGGTTGGTCCGGCTTCAAGATTTATCCATCTGGGATGCACATCTTCTGATATTGTGGATACGGCCAATGGACTTCTTTTGTATCGTGCAGGTCTTCTGATTTCCAGAGCATTAGACCAATTTTTAAACACACTGCATGATATGGCCCACAGGTTCAAGGGCCGCCTGGTTATGGGACGCACCCACGGCATCCATGCAGAACCAACCAGTTTTGGTTTGAAAATTGCCAACTTTTACGCTGAGTTTACAAGACACAAACAAAGATGGGAACAGGCACTGGAAGGAATCAGGTATGGCAAGATTTCCGGCGCAGTTGGAACTTACGCTCATCTTGACCCAAAAGTGGAAGAGATCGCCTGTAAAATTTTAGGGTTAAAAGTAGATCCCATTTCCACCCAGATAATCCAGCGAGATCGTTATGCCCATTATTTTACGGCCCTGGCATTAATGGCCGGAGGCATAGAGCGTATCTGCATCGAGCTTCGGCACTTGCAGCGCACAGAAGTCTTAGAAGTGGAAGAGGGCTTTTCTGCCGGTCAAAAAGGCTCTTCAGCCATGCCACACAAGAAAAATCCCATTTCTGCTGAAAACCTGGCAGGTCTTTCCAGGCTTGTACGCACCAATTCTCTGGCCGCCATGGAAAACATGGCCCTATGGCATGAACGCGACATCAGTCATTCCTCAGTAGAACGGGTGATCATGCCAGACTCGACCATTTTAATCCATTACATGCTGCACAGGTTGAATAATCTGCTGGCAGGGCTTAGAATTATACCTGAAAATATGGACAAAAACCTAAAATTGTCCATGGGATTGTATTTTTCCCAGCGCATTTTATTGGCTTTAGTGGAAAAAGGCCTTAAACGTCAAAAGGCCTATGAAATGGTTCAGAAAGTGGCCATGCACTGCTGGGAAAACAAGGTCTATTTTCCAGACGCAGTACGGAAGAATGAGGATATTTGCTCTTATCTAGATAACTCAGAACTGGATACCCTTTTTGATCCCACTTATTACTTAAAACATGAAGACATGATTTTTAAACGGGTATTTAAGGAGTCGCCTGCAAAAAGTAAATTTTTCCGTGCGGGGACAGGCGAACGAGCGTTGT
>CAJXJU010000384.1 GCA_913055195.1 uncultured Desulfohalobiaceae bacterium
GAGACTCCGGGGGGAACAATCCTTTATGTTGCACGGCGAGACCTGGAAGGTCTGTGTATGGATAGAGAGGCCATGCATTTGAGGGATAGTTTGATTCCCAGATATGCAGAGATGGTTTATAATGGTTTTTGGTTTTCGCCAGAGCGCGAAGCGTTGCAGGTCATGATGGACAAGACTCAGGAGAATATTACCGGCGAAGTAAGGTTAAAATTGTATAAAGGCGGAGTATATCCCCTGGGCAGACGTTCGCCTTACTCTCTTTATCAGGCCGATTTAGCCACTTTTGAAGAAGATGAGGTATATAACCAGAAGGATGCTGCCGGCTTTATCCGGTTGCAGGGGCTTAGATTGCTAAGATAACTAGCTGAGGTGACTGCAAAAATTCAAGTTGTATTTTTAACAAAAATGTCAACTTATAACATATTATAACATTCAACATTCAGCATTCAACATTTTTTAAAGTTTAGATATGGATGAAAAAAAGGATATAAAAACAAAATTGTGGGGTGGCAGGTTTAAAGAAAGTACTGCCCCCCTGGTAGAAGAATATACTCAGTCGGTTGATTTTGATAAAAATCTATATGCCGAAGATATTGCTGGGTCCAGGGCCCATGCCCGGATGCTGGCCGCTCAGGGAATTTTGTCTCCAGAAGAAGCTGAACAGATAATCCAGGGGCTTGATCAAATTCAAAAGGAGATTGAACAAGGCACGTTTATCTGGCAAAAGAGCCTGGAAGATGTACACATGAATATTGAACACAGGCTCACAGAGCTGATCGGGCCTGTAGGTCAAAAGTTACATACAGGAAGAAGTCGCAATGATCAGGTAGCGCTTGATTTTCGCTTGCATGTATCAAAGTGCTTGAGTCTCTGGCAAAAAAACCTGGTCAGTCTCGTGAGCGTGCTTGTGGAACAGGCTGAGAAACATATTGATACGATTTTGCCCGGATATACCCATTTGCAGCCTGCTCAGCCAGTAAGTCTGGCCCAACATCTTTTAGCTTATGTGCAGATGTTTTGTCGTGATTGCGAGCGCGTCCTTGAAGCCCGGAAAAGGGTGCGGGTTTCGCCTCTTGGCGCTGCGGCACTGGCCGGGACGACATATCCATTGGATCCCGGGATGGTAGCTGATGAACTGGGGCTTGATGGAATATTTTTTAATAGTATGGATGCGGTATCTGACCGGGATTTTGTCCTTGAGGCCCTGTTCATCGGAGCAACAATAATGATACATTTGAGCAGAATGTGTGAAGAAATCATTTTGTGGGCCAATCCCGGATTTGGGTTTATAGAGCTTCCAGATGCATTTGCTACTGGCTCGTCCATTATGCCCCAGAAGAAAAATCCTGATGTGGCAGAAATTATGCGCGGCAAAACAGGACGCTCAGTTGGCAATTTGATTTCTCTGATGACAACCATGAAAGGTCTTCCTCTTACCTATAATCGTGATTTGCAGGAGGATAAAGAGCCGTTTCTGGATACGCATAAAGCTGTTTACATGTCCTTACAAATTATGGCCAGGATGATGGAAGAGATAAAGTTTAATGCCCGGGCCATGAATAGGGCTTTGAAAGAAGGGTTCCTGAATGCTACTGAATTGGCTGATTATCTGGTGGGGAAAGGGATACCCTTCAGGCAAGCACATCACATTACCGGGAATATAGTTGCTTATGCCGAGAAAAAAGGTGTAGGATTGGAAGATTTGACCATTCAGGAGTTTAAACAATTTTCAGAAGAGATAGAAGATGATGTTTATATGGCCCTGGATTTTAAGCAGGCTGTGGGCAGGCGAGAAACTCCAGGGGGGACCGGGCCTCAGTCTGTTGAGAGACAGATTAAGTGGGCAAGAGATTGGATTAGACAAAAAAATGGCGGAAGCGTATAGGAGTCGAACCTACCGACGACCTCTCGGCCGCCCACTGGATTTGAAGTCCAGGCGCCACACCGGTGACGATACGCTTCCGCTCAAACGGAAGTTCTTTATCAAGATGGTTTAATTTTTTCAAGTTTTTTTATAGTATGTGGTCAGGGCTATCTCATCTAATTTTTATGGTACTCAACTTTCTGAGTTAAAAAAGTTTAATTTTTTCAGTAAATTATAAAATAGGATTGAGAAAATATTCCATTTTCAG
>CAJXJU010000385.1 GCA_913055195.1 uncultured Desulfohalobiaceae bacterium
TTTCGATATTCGGATTTCGAATTTCTCAACTTTCGGAACTCCGAAAGTTGAGTAAATTAAAGATTCAGCAAAAAGTGTCCTGAACTCAAAAGTTTATTTCTCCTTTCAATTCGGTGTTGTCCGGAACTACCACCTGTTCTTGATTTTTATTAACCAGCCTGGTTTCTCCCTTAACCACTATGTTTGCCCCAAATTTTATATCACCACGGACTTCAAAGAGACGGCAGCCAGACAATCTGGGTGCTCCATAGGGAAAGCGTTTTTCAAACTCATCAATTTTTTTATAAAATTTTTCATCGAGATTAATCTGGGGAGAGTGATTCTGAACTTCCGGATTGGGAATAATCGTGCTTTGATCACTGATAATGAAACAATCAGATTGAATTAATAATAGATCATTGGTGGTCTTGACCGGGGCGAAACGTTTTCTTGGAACAATAACGGCATCAGCACTATCAAAGGCGGAAATAGCAGATCCCATCGCGGTTTCCATCTGGTAAACTTTTGGTGAGGAGGGATTGCGTGGGTCAAGGTGTTTGGGGTTGATAATAAGATCCAGAGGCATCATTCTGTGGCGTAAAAAGACTTTTTCCAGGGCCTCAAGGTTGAGCCAGATGGAGTTGGTATTAAAAAAATTATACTTATTACAATCTAAGAACTCATCCAGTTCGTTATCAGGGCATTGGGCGATTTCTCGCAAAGCCAGGCGGTTGTTTTTAAGCAGGCGACATAGGTGTCCGCCTTTGCGGTCCAATCTGGTCCTGGGAGTTACTTCCATAAGAAATGTCAGATTTTCCTGGACAAGATAGCCCAGGATACGTTCGTCAATTATTGCCCCTAGATTATCAGAGTTGGAGATAAAAGCGTATTTATAACCTTTATCAAGCAATGTTTTTAGAATTCCAGAAGTAATAAGAGCAGTATAAAAATCACCATGTCCTGGTGGATTCCATTCCAGTTCAGGGTTCTGGGGCCATCTGGCAGGGCTCAGATCATTGGCCATGACTTTCGGGAACCTGTGCTGCACAAAACTCAAAGGTATCTGATCTGGATTTTCAAAGCCCTTTATATGGAGCATTGTGTCCGCATGGGTTTTAAAACTGTTCATCAATATAAGAGGGAGAGGGCAATTATACTTCTGGCGTAGTTTAGTGGTTTGCTCCAGAATCAGGTCTAAAAAGGTTTTGTTGTCTTTTATTTTTATCAAGGATTTGGCCTTTTCAAGTCCCATGCTTGTGCCCAGCCCGCCATTTAATTTAAAATAAACCAGTTTTGGGATAGCTTTTTGCCCTGCCGCGGCATAGGTATTCAACTCCTCCAGGCGGCGCAGTTCTGATTGGTCAACAGGCAATATTTCTTTTTTACTAAGTTTAGCCTGATTATTATAGACCAATTGAGTAAAATAACATTTAAAGAGATTGATAACAATGGGAGGCAGGGATTGTTCTTCCATTTTCAGGGCAAAGGGGCGGAACATCTCGAACAGGTGAGTATCGCCTGTTGAAACGCAACTTAAGGAGTTATTTTTCATTTTTGTCCTCTTTTGGTTTTAAATTTGTGTGATTTTCTGTCCTGTTGAGGCCAAAACAGCGCTCCAATAATTTGATTTAGGGTTTAGTTTGCGCCGTTTTTGGGTCACCAGGTTTAAAGGTATGTATATGAATTTGTCCTGCAACATGCTGACCAGCATATTTGTTTTGCCGGCCATGCCCCCGTGCACCGCATGTTGTCCCAGGAAGCCGCAATAGACCCGGTCATTGGCATTGGCCGGTATGGAGCGGATAATATAGCTGGGATCAATGAATTTCATGGTGTAGGGAAAATTTTTTTTCTGAAAATATTTTTTTATTTCCGCCCGTAGAACAGCGCAAATATCCCCCAGGATTTTATTGCCAGAAGCGTCTGTTTCCTGGTGATCAAAAAGTTCCTGGCCAGATCCTTCAGCGACAACTATGACAGCGTGCCCGCGTTCTCGTAATCTTTTTTCCAGTTGAACAAGGATCCCATTTTCACCATATAACTCAAAGGGAATTTCTGGAATAAGTACAAAGTTGACTTCTTTAAGGGCGAGAGTGGCCTGAGCAGCTATAAAACCGGATTCGCGGCCCATAAGCTTGACCATGCCAATGC
>CAJXJU010000386.1 GCA_913055195.1 uncultured Desulfohalobiaceae bacterium
CACACCAAGTTCCATGGTAGGAGAACAATAAAGAATAGGTAACTTTGCTGCCCGAAATTTTTCTTCTCTTTCCATTCTGGTCTCATTAGGCACCTGCGCTGTATGTTCTCTGGCCTCAAGGGAAGAAAGGAATCTGGCTGCTGTTTTATAAAATTCTACAAAAAAGGAATTAGGTCCTTTTTCCTGTCTGGAACGGGTTGGCAGGCGCAAAGGGTCGTAAAAAGATTTTGAACCATCGCCTGGCAGCCAGATCATGGCTGAGGCTGGTATTTGATAGCCTGGAACATCATCCGGGCTGGCAGGCGGAAGTGTCTGTTCTATAAGCCCACCTTTTTCCAGAGCAGAAATTAAGGCCAGGATAATTTTTTGTGCCTCAGTAAGGGAAATTTTGTCCGCGTTATTAAATGTGTCCTGGCGTCTTAAAAATTGGCCAAATAGTCCACGAGGAGAGAGGTAAATATTGCCTCCATAGTCTCCTCTTTTGTGCTTTGGCCTGGGAAACATAAAAGAAGCATGAGTTAATTCTTCATCTTCATCAATGGCCCAGGGGCCTATAAGATACTGGCTGCTAAGTTGCCTGAGCTTTTCCTGATATTCTTTATTTAAATAATCAACTTTGATGGCTAAAGAGCGGCGCATAAAATCCAGAAGGGCCTGAGCAATTTTTTTGCGTTCTTCAATGCTGGCTTTTTTAAGTAAAGGATGTTCTGTCCATAATTCTTCTGCTGCACATATTTCATCCATGTCCAGGTATTGTATGCGCAAAAGTCCACATTGTTCCAGATTGGGAGTCGTAACTCTCCAGCCACGACGCAAATCATGGTAAATACGATAACCAAGAACTTCTCTGAGCGCCCTATCTATATTGGTTTTTCTGGCAAATACAGCATCTGGTTGAACAGAGTAATCTTCTGGAGTTAAATTTAAATTTTTAAATACCTCAAAAGTAATATTTTCATGAGTCAGACCATTTGTACCGGTTTTAACAAGCGCGTTGTAAAGAGCAGAACGCAACACTCCCACCTGAATAAAATCATTAAAATGACCTGCTTGCAGTGATGCGTCCTGCCTGTTGTCTGTAAAACTCAAAAGTTTTTTGGCTTCAGGCTTAAAGGTTTCACTTTGTTTTAAATTTTGAATAATGGACAGGCTTAAAATGGTTGTGGCTGTGCTGCGTCCTTCAGTACCCAGGGTAGCCAGCTTGGCAAAATCAGAATCCTGCCGCATACCATAAGAAACAGCGCAACGCAGACAAAAACGAAAAGGCTGAGAAATAAAATGAGCTGTTACCTGATTTTTAGAGTCCTGTGCAGCCTCGCGTCCATCAGGAGATATTTTGATCTGGCGGGGAAGATATTTTTTCCTGGACGGTAATATACGATAAACACCATTTTTTTCTTCCAGCCAATCATCTGGCAGACGAGATAGAATCTGGCTCTGATCTTCTGGCCAGGGCAGGTCTTTGCGAATATAAAGATAGCCAGGTTCTCCATTTTCTGACAAATGATCATCAGGCTTTCTGGGTTTAAAATATGTTTGACCAGTCTCAGGATCCTTTATTTTCCAGACACAAAAGTATTCCTGACCACATTCACGGCAAAATACTAAAGGCAAAAGAATTTTTTGTCTGTTGCCTGGCACATATTGTTGGCCATAGAGAGTAATGTAACGCTCATCTTCATATTCAGGGGAGGCATAAACAGTATCACCTTTGCTCACAAACTGATGAAGCCGAAAAGCAAAAACCGGAAAACCAGTTTCTGGATTTTTTATTTGCGTGCCCTGTAATAATTGTGTTTTAATGGCTCTGGTACATTTTTCTGAAGAAAGCCCGGTTAATTGTTTTAAGTCTTCTGCCAGGCCATTTTTGCCTTGAATAGAACGAGGGTTACACCGGATAAGACGCCCGGATTCATCAGGTTTGACACCCAGATTCTGTTCAATCCAGATGCTTAAAGGGTTTTCTATAAATGCAAAATAATCAGCATCAGGCTCTGTCTCAAAATTTTCAGCCTTTTCTATGCTTTCTTTTAAACGCTCAACAAAGTGTTCTTGTTGTATATCTATATTCCTGAGTCGCCTGCAAAAAGTAAATTTTTCCGTGCGGGGACAGGCGAACGAACGTTGT
>CAJXJU010000387.1 GCA_913055195.1 uncultured Desulfohalobiaceae bacterium
ATTTCGATATTCGGATTTCGAATTTCTCAACTTTCGGAACTCCGAAAGTTGAGTATATTATCTGAATCCACGAATTAAAAAATGCTCTGGGTGCGTATAGATAATCGTCTGGTACATGGTCAGGTTATTGAAACCTGGCTTCCTTACACTAAGGCCAGGACTATAATAGTGGTCAATGATGATCTGGCGGCTGATCCTTTGCGACAAGAAATAGTGAAACTGGCTATCCCGCAGGAAGTGGATATTATTTTTTCCTCTATTGAGGATTCTTTATTTTATGTAAAAAAAAGATTAAGCAGGCTGGAAGAGTCGCTTTTTATCCTTTTTGCTACCTGTGAAGATGCGCGTTTGGCCTATGAAAAAGGTCTTGATTTTGACTCTTTAAATCTGGGCAATCTGCATTATGGACCAGGCAAGAAACAGGTCTGTGCTCATATTGCCCTGAGCCAGGAAGATATCTCTTGTTTGAAGTTTTTCACCAGAAAGGGAGTTAAACTTGATTTTCGCTGCGTACCGCATAAACCAGTACAGGTAAGTGAATGGTAGTCCAATCTTTATTGACCTCCCATAGCCTTATTTTTTTAGGAAGTTTTTTTTTGCCTTCTTTTCCCTGTTTAGATTTGCCCTGAACTTTGGCTTTGTTGACCGGCCTCTGGTAGCTGCTTTTTTTTGGTCATCCATTACTGGAGAGTGGGCTACAAGCCTTAATCTGGCCATTTTTTTTGAACTGTTTTGGCTTGATTTATTTCCAGCCGGAACGTTTATCCCGCCGCAGACCTTATTTTCAACTTTCGCAAGTATGACTTTGGTTTATATCCTTGATTTAAATTTTCCAGAAGAAATTTTTTTGGCCATGATTTTGACCATACCTTTGGCCTTGTTTGGCTCCTGGCTGGAAGGCCGGCAAAGGATGTGGCAGAATAAAAGTTATAATCAGTTGCTTAAGCGGGTAAGGCGCGGGTATCAGAACGAATTTTGTCCGGAGAAATTAATTTCAAAGTCTATCCTTCAAATTTTAATCGTGAATTTTATTTTTGCTTATCTTTCTATCTATGCCCTTATTTTTATTTATGAAAAGATTGCACCTATTTGGCCCAGGAACTCTTTTTTGGCCTGGCCTTATTTATGGATTTTTGCCAGCATTGGCGGAATACTTAGTTTGCGCATTCGTAGAGCCTATGTAGTATTTTTTACCGGGGTGCTTATGGCAGGAGTTTATTTGATATTTAAGGACGTTGGCTGGCTGAGTGTCTCGTGAGGGTTGCTGAGGGTAAAGCAATGCTGGATTTTTCCTGTTCGAGATAATGCAGGCCAAGACAGATCATGGCGGCAGTCTCCCAGCGTAAGATAGATGTGCCCAGGGAAAAGATTTTAAAGCCATTTTGGGTTAATTTCTTTACTTCCTCTGCACTTAATCCCCCTTCCGGGCCGATAACAACCAGATTTTCTTCTTCCCTGGATAAATCCTGACCGGTAATAATATTCTCAGGAGCGCATTTTTCCCACAGGACAATTTTTTGTTTAAAATTTCGACCGTAGTGGATTAGTTCTGAAAGTCCGGGCAGGTTCAAAATTTCAGGCAGCCAGGGATTCTGGCACTGTTTGGCAGCAGCAATAAGCCTGTTCATCCAGTTTTCCTTTGGCATTTGCGTGGGACGGCCCTGGCTGAGTTGTCCCGGCCAAAAGATAATTTTCCAGGCCCTGAGCTCCACGGCCTTTTCCAGAAGCCACGACCTGCGGCCAGATTTGTTCCATCCTAACGCCAGATAGAGTCTCTGGTGGGGTTTTTCCTGTGACCATATTTTAAGAGGCTGTAAATAAGCCTTTTTTTTCTTAACCTGGTCCAGTTTGAATAGACCGAGCCGGCCCTTACCATCCAGCATTTTGATTGTTGTTCCGGGTTTTGCGCGCAGGACCCTGATCAGATGGATGGCTTCCTGTCCTTCCAGAATATATGGAGGCTTCCAATTTTGGGGAGCAAGGTAAAAGGTATGCATGTGGCCTCAGCCACTTAATTTTATTCGCGCAGTTCCCTGTTTGTAAAAAGGAAGTTCTGTTTGTTCTGCTTTGAGTTCAGCCCTGGCCCCTTTGATAATATATTCATTTTTATCTGC
>CAJXJU010000388.1 GCA_913055195.1 uncultured Desulfohalobiaceae bacterium
AGAATCTCACCCTCATCTCTTTGTTAAATCGGTTTATAACGAGACGAAACCTGACTTTATTTTCTCCAGTATCCTCTCAAAAAGTCTTGCTAAAACTCCAACTCCTTACTGGTATAGAACTCTCCGAAACGCAACATATAACAACATTATTATCAATTAATAAATTCATATCTTCCCTCTTTCTTCCCAGTCTTTAACCCTGTCTTCCATATATTGCTCACTATTTTCGTAATCTTCCGGAACATGAGCCTTTCTTATGATGTCTAACCAATTTTTTTCAATATATTCATCTGAAAACTCTGTTTCTTGTTTCGCTTTTTTTATTTCTCTTATCTCAACTCCCTTATCTTTAAAATCTTTTAATAACCGAACTATTTTATCCGATATTGATTTATTTTTTATATCAACTATTAACTGCATCATATCTCCTTCAATTTATTATCAATTATAACATATCTTCTGCCATCACTATCTTTTGCAATACCATTTTCATTAAATTTAAGTGTATTTCCACTTATTCCAACCCAACCAATTTGTCTAGCAGGCACTCCAACCATTAGAGCGAAATCTGGCACATCTTTATTTACTACTGCTCCTGCTCCAATAAATGCATATCTCCCAATTGTAGTTCCACATACTATCGTGGCATTTGCTCCAATACTGCATCCTTTTTTCAGTAATGTTTTTTTAAATTCATCTCTTCTTACAATAAAAGCTCTAGGATTTATCACATTTGTGAAAACCATAGAAGGCCCTAAAAATACATCGTCTTCAATTTCTACACCGTCATATATAGAAACATTATTCTGAACTTTTACGCCATTACCAATTTTTACATTCGGTCCTACAACACAATTTTGCCCAAAAGAACAATTTTTACCTATAATAGTATTGGACAATATATGACAAAAATGCCAGATTTTTGTGCCATGTCCTATCTTCACACCTCCATCAACATAAGCAGATTCATGAACAAAAAATTTTTTATTTTGCATTCAACTTCCCCTCTGCCAGCGGATGCACTCTCTCATTAAAACCAACAGGCTGAATATTCCTGATCCTGTACACCAACTCAATTGACGGCCTTGCCTCAGCAATAGCAAAACCACCGCCCTGCAAAATATCCTGATAAACAATAGTATGCAAGTCAGCAAATACACCAGAAAATTCTATTTCCTCTCCATCAACAGTAATAGACCTGTACGTCCTCTTCTGTTTTTTTACGGCTTCTTCAGGTAAATCCCTGGCATCTACAGACAAAAACCACCTCACTTCTGCCTTTTCAAGCTCAATAAAACCTGCCATTTTCTTTAGCGGCTCTGAGTAATGCACTTCCTGATGTTTAACACCCCAAAAATCCAGATAAGCATATCAAAAAAGTGAATGCCTATATTTGTACCCACGCCTCCTGATTTTTGCAAATCTCCTTTCCAGGAAATAAAATACCATTTTCCCCTGGAAGTTATATAGGTCAAATCAATTTTATATTTTTCCTTCTTCTGTTCCCATTCCTTGTCTATTTTCTCTTTTAGGGCAATCAAAGATGGATGAACTCTCAACTGTAAAATATTATAAACCTTCTTGCCGGTCTCCTTTTCGATTTCCTCTAACGCATCCAGATTCCAGGGATTCAGCACCAGAGGCTTTTCACAAATGGCATCTGCTCCGCTTCTAAGCGCAAACCTGATATGAGCATCATGCAAATAATTAGGCGAGCAAATAGACACATAATCAATCTTTTGCCCTATGCGCCTTAATTTATCCACATGACGGTCAAATCGCTCAAACTCCACAAAAAAACTGGCATCAGGAAAGTAACTATCTATGATTCCTACACTATCGTTAGGATCAAATGCTGCCAGCAAATTATTGCCTGTTTCCTTAATCGCCTTCATGTGACGAGGCGCAACATAACCTGCAGCACCGATTAAAGCAAAATTTTTCATTATAATCTTCCTTGTATATGTGATCTATCTAACATTCCTTCAATACATTGGGGTCTGACCCCTCTAACTGCCTGAAATCATTGATTTTATCCATTGGTTAATGGTGTATTGGTTATTGGTAT
>CAJXJU010000389.1 GCA_913055195.1 uncultured Desulfohalobiaceae bacterium
TGAAGGAATAGAAAAAATTTCTATAAATAGTTTGAATGATGTGATTAATTTGGTTTTAAAACTTTATGATACTCAAGAAGGGGAAGGAGCAATAGAAAGAATTTTTTATTATTTCTCCCAAATAACTGATTACTGGTTGTTGAACAAATTGCGACTAAAACTTATAAATAATGTGATTGGTAAGGAAAGTAATCAACAATTTGAAAGGTTAGCAAATGAGTTGTTTGGGGGAACAAAAGAATATAAGAGTTTATATAAAAGAGAATACGAATTTCAAACATTCTTAGATGATTTGAGTAACAGTGTGAAGATGACTAAGGAAGATATATTAATATTTCTGGAGGAAAGTTATAAAAAGATAGAAGATAACTTAGGAATTTTGATAGCTTATACTAAAACTCCAAAACTTCCCAAAAATCTTCAGTTGATTGATATACAAACGGACGAAAAATTTTCATATAATCCAAAAGTATTTGATTATAAGACAAAATTTTTTATTTATGCAAATAATGATAAAACAATAATTATTAATGAAATAAAAGAGGAGTTAAAAAAAGATGTGTAATGCATATGATCGGACAAAAGAAGTTTTGGAAGTATTTATTAAAAAGAATAAGTTCAAAAAAGATGAGTTATATGAAACAATTAGAGATAAGGGTGGTGTAATGAGGATAAGGGCAGGATATAGTGTAAAAGATTATTTAGATGATTTAGAATATAATGGTCAATTCAAATATATTCCAAAAAATAGAGAATATGTCAGAATTCAGGAAGTCCCAGATATACGACCGGGAAAAGTATCTGGCTCTTCATAAACAAATTTGCAAGGCTGATTCTCCTGCCAACTCAATACAGGCAAGCCAGTGATCATGTCCACAGGCATGGCAACTCTTGCTGAGATAGATGAAGCAGTAAGGACATTAGAAGAAGGTGGGGCTGGTGAGATAGCTTTGCTCAAATGCACCAGTGCTTATCCTGCACCTTATGAGGAAATGAATTTAAGGACAATTCCTCATCTGGCTCAAGCATTTAATTTACCTGTAGGGATTTCAGACCATAGTCCTGGCATTGCTGTTCCAGTGGCGTCTGTTGCCCTGGGGGCCAGGATAATTGAAAAACATTTTATCCTATCCAGAGATTTGCCCAGCCCGGATGCTACCTTTTCTCTGGAACCACATGAGTTTAAGGCAATGGTAGAAGCTGTCAGGGCAGCGGAAAAGGCACTTGGAAAGGTAAGCTATGATCTTACTGAGAAACAAAAAGAGAGCCGGGTATTCAGACGTTCGCTTTTTGTGGTCAAGGACATGAAAGCTGGAGAAGAGTTTACAGAGGAAAATGTAAGGTCAATAAGGCCAGGTTATGGTTTACATACAAGGTATTTGGAGGATGTTCTGGGCAGGAAGGCAAAAAAGGATATTAAGAAGGGGACTCCGCTGAAATGGGAGCTAATATTTTAAGTTTTAAGTTTTGAGTTATCGGTTTTTGGATCCTTGATCAAAATTGCTTTCGTTAGTTGTTTCTGCCATTTTTACTTTTGTTTTTAAGAGAAAAAAGAACTTTTTTTGAAGAATAAATTGAATGAATTCAATTAGTTAAAGATGGCTAATGTCAATGCTTAATTCTCGGAGTTCAAAGTGAGATTTATAAAAGATCCTATAAAAGGGAATATAATTTGCTCAAGTTTAGAATTTAAAATTTTTTCATTGCCAGCTTTTAATAGACTTCACTATATTCTTCAAAACTCAATGGCTTATCTTGTTTATCCTTCTAATAAAACTTCTAGATTTTCTCATAGCATTGGAGTATGTCATATTGCAGGAGAAATATATAAATATGGCATAAGAAATGCGCGTGATGATGTGGTAGTAAAATATTTAGAAGATAAACAAAATTTTCTTTTGAAAAAAATTTTTGAAATGGGAATAGAAGAGACGTTAAAAAGTTATTTTGGTATAAATTATGAGAAACATATAAGAAAGTTTTTTTGCAATAGTAATATAAATTTTAAAAAGTTATGTAATTATTTGGATTTGATTTTCAGATTCGGTTATATTATTTA
>CAJXJU010000390.1 GCA_913055195.1 uncultured Desulfohalobiaceae bacterium
TTGTTTTGTAATCTGCTGAAAAGATTGAACTTTTTTTGCAACTCAGAAAGTTGAGATCCTTAAATCTTACCCCTTACCCCTTATCCCTTACCCCTTCTTATTGTCTGTTCTCTTTCAGGGCCTACTGAGATAATGCTCACAGGAACATTTAATATCTGTTCAATTTTTTGAATATATATCTGGGCGTTTTCCGGTAACCCGGAAAAAGTACGGCATGAGCTTATATCCTCTTTCCAGCCAGGAAGGGTTTCATAGACAGGCTCTACTTCTGCCAGCCCGTTTTCTTCCTGGGGAGGATAATAAATAGTTTGTCCTTTATATTTGTAGGCCACGCAAAGTTTTATTTCTTCAAGTCCGCCCAGGACGTCCAGTTTGGTCAGAGCAATATCTGTGGGACCATTAAGGCGCACTGATTCGCGCAGGATAACCATATCCAGCCAGCCGCATCTTCTTTTGCGGCCAGTGGTGGCTCCAAATTCTGATCCTTTTTGTTGAATATAATCTCCTTGTTCATTTTTTTGTTCGGTGGGAAAAGGTCCGCTGCCCACTCTGGTGGTATAGGCCTTAACCACGGCCACGATTTTTTGCAGCGATCTCACGGATGTGCCAGCGCCTGCTGAAGCATTGCCAGCAACAGTATTGGAAGAAGTTACAAAAGGATAAGTGCCATGATCAATATCTAAATGTGTGCCCTGCGCCCCTTCAAAGAGAACAGCTTTTTGCTCTTCACCTGCTTTTTGAATTTCAGCGCTTACATCGCCTAAATAGGGAATTAGCCTTTTTGCCAGAGGCTCAATATGCTTAAATATTTGCTCAGGATCCAGAGGCTCATGATTATATAATTCTTTAAGAATCACATTTTTTTCTAATAATGCCTTTTTGATTTTGGAGCGTAAAAGATCAGGCATGGTAAGATCACCGGCCCGGATACCAATACGGGCCATTTTGTCTTCATAACATGGTCCAATGCCCCTGCCTGTTGTTCCTATTTTATCCTTCCCGGATTTAAAGGCCTCGCGCGCACTATCTATCAGTTTATGATAAGGCATAATGAGATGAGCCTTTTTGCTGATAACCAGCCTTTCCGGAGTAACTTCAATGCCATAAGAAGATAGATTATCTATTTCCTGACATAAAACTTCAGGATCCAGAACAACTCCATTCCCAATAAGGCATTTTTTATCTTTGTGTAAAATTCCCGAAGGAATCAGATGTAAAATAAAGGTTTCTTCTCCCACAACAAGGGTGTGACCGGCATTGTTTCCGCCTTGAAAACGGACTATTAAATCGGCTTCTCTGGTTAAAAGATCTACAATTTTTCCTTTGCCTTCGTCGCCCCATTGGGCACCCATGACAACTAGATTAGCCATGCTTTCCTCCACAAATTGAACTTTGGCCAGGTCTCAAAACAGGTGAATATCAGGATTGACCGGGCACCAGATGGTTCTGGTGCCCGGTGAACATAATTTGAGCAAATGGCAAGGTTTCGTAAAAAATTAAATTTATGAAGTCAAATTAAGTTTTGAGGTTTGTTGGACAAAATTTATGGGTTTGAATTTATCCAGATCTATAAACAGGAGAGCAAATCCTATTTGATCACGCTTTGCCCGTGCTATTGCCTGCTCTATACGGTCCATAAAAAGTCTCCGATTGGGAAGGTCGGTTAACTGATCATACATGGCTAAATATTTGATATGCTCCTCGCGTTTTTTGCGTTCAGTGATATCTGTCATACATCCTATAATTTCATGTATATTGTTTTGAGTATTTTTAGCAAGCCTGATCACATCCTGTACCCATCGACAATTTCCAGATTTATCCATAAATCTGTATTCACAGAAACAATGATTTTTTGACGATAGACATGAAATTTGAGATTTTATTTTAGATAAATCTTTTTTATCTTTTTCGGTTTTTCCCTTTTTTTTGTTTTTGACAGAACTTTTTTTCTCCAATTCCTTTTCCTTTTTTTCCAATTCCTTTTTTAGTTCTTGTATCTCCTTTTTCTCAAACTTCGAAAGATCAACTTTTTTCCCTTC
>CAJXJU010000391.1 GCA_913055195.1 uncultured Desulfohalobiaceae bacterium
GAAGATTTGTTGAGCCGCATTTTGTTGCGTGAATTTTTTCCTGAAAAGGATTTCCTGGAGCTGATAGCTGACTTTGCCCTGCAGATGCAGGACGTTTTTGACCGTCTGGCCAGTGGTGAAAAATTGGAGCACAAAGCTTTCAGGCCCTTGCTGGAAAGGGCCAGAAGCTGTCTGAGCGGCACTCCTGAAGATCTGATTACAGGGTTGTCAGAGCGTTTTCTTGGTGCCCTGGATATTTCAGACGGTTTTGTGGATGTTTTAACCGCTGAGAACAAGAAAGAGATTGCTGTTGCTCTTCAGAACAGGGATAAATTTTATGAAGTCCTGGTTGATCTGGATAACCATCCTGACTCCATTGCAGATTTTATGGCCCTGAAAAAGGAATTGAAAGTAATCTCCAGTATTACAGTTTATCGTGATGCAGACCAGAATGAACAGCCCTTATACAATTTTTTGGTTGCTGGCCAGATGAGTAAGGATGAGCTTTATGAGCGCCTGAAAGCCATTTTTGGCCAGGAAGATGCCTTTCAGATACGTGTCTGTACTTTAAAAGATGATGTAGCAGTGGATATGCTGGATGATACTCATCTTGCCCGGCAGCAACATTTTTTGCCAGATATTGATCTTGACCGTTACCATTCCAGCCTGGGTCAATTGGCCAGAGGAGCAGATGAGATTGCCACTGTGACTTCTGTTATTCGTTATGTTATTAATAGTCTGGAGCAGATAGATTTTGAAGATGTTTTAACCACTGTCGCTGAAAATGCATCAGAGGAATACAGGAACAATTTGATATATATTGCAGAACAATTGCGTAATCTGGTTGCTGTTGACAAACACATGAGCACTGCTCTGGATGATTTACAAAGCAGTTTACAGGAATTGCGTACATCACCAGCCAGAGAATTGTTGCAATGGATGGTCGTTACCTTGCAGGAAGGTGCCTCAGCAGATGGAGTAAAAGTGGATATTACGCGGCATGGTGATGAAGAACGTTTGTCAACTTCTTTGCTGGAGCCGTTAAAGAAAATTTTAAAAGGGATTTTGTTGACCTGGATGAGAGAATTGTCTGAAAAGACAGACCAGACTGTTTATATTCTGGTGCGCGTCAGCGGACGTGACGATGTGAATTTTATCAGTATGGAAGTGTCAGAGGCAATAGACCTGAATTATGTACCTGATGTCATTTCCCGGGTGAAAAGCGAGCTGGCAAAATACCATATAGAATTGACTTATAATGAGAATGGCTTTTCATTTTGTATTTTGAATTTGAATACAATGATCAACGCCATAATAACCATGAATCGGGATGTTTATTATGTAATTCCGGTACAAAGTGTAAAACGCATTCTGGAAATGAAAAATGCCCAGCTAACAACTACTTCATGTGATAACAGCGGCAGAATGGTGGAAGTGGATGGCGAGCTTGTGCCTGTTCGGCATATTGGCAATGAACCACCTGCCAGTGATTATGTGTTATTGGTAGTGGTGGAAGGCCATCAGGGCACTGTGGCCTTTGAGGTTGATGAGATCGTTGGTCAGGAAACATTAAGAGTGTTGCCATTAATGGGACATTTGCAGGATATTGAATGGGCCAGGGGTTGCGCTGTTCTGGGCAATGGCTCCGTAGGCCTGGTAGTGAATGTTTAGTATAGTATGGGCAATTTACCCGCGCCCATGCCATAGGGAAAATAGGGACGGGAAAATAGGGAAAATAGGGACAGGAGAAATTAGGAGAAATTATTTCAATACTTTGAACCTGTAAATTTTTACGCGTCCATCTGGTGTTTAAATTTGGTCAAGTGAAAAATCGCACAGGACGGTAGCCTGTCTCCGTAAAGATGATAAAATTGTCGTAAAAGTCATGTATTCAGGTAATAATTATTTGGTCAATATTATGGTGTCTGCCTGAAAGAGTAGATATTTTCAAATCCTGATATCTTATGCGGTTCACGATTTTTCTCTACCTTTAATTTATCTTTGAAGCGTTGAAACTGTTCTTTGACAAACTGACTGCTGCCCAAAAATACTCCCTCTG
>CAJXJU010000392.1 GCA_913055195.1 uncultured Desulfohalobiaceae bacterium
GATCTACACTCTTTCCCTACACGACGCTCTTCCGATCTATAATCTTCTGGCTTTTCAACTATACCTGCCCTGATGGGATTTAAGTCAATGTAGGCCAGGCAATTAATTAAAGTATGGCCCTTTTCCACAAGGACGCTCTTGAATCTGTCAGACCAGAAATAGCCTTTGCGACCGTAGGTTTTATTATAATACCAGGTAAACTTTTGTTTCAATTCTTTGATAAATTCAGAGAGATTGGTCCATTTTTCTCTAAAATGAGGAATTTGATCATTTGTGAGAAATCGTTCCTTGTCTTTGTAATAAATTTCAAAGCTGTGTATAACCTGTTCATCTGACATGTCTTCCTGAGGATAGGTTTGCACCAGAAGATGAAAATGGTTGCCCATGATGCAGAAACCAAGGATGTCAACAAAATAAACAGAGGCCAGAAATTTGAGAATTTTGAGGAATACCTCTTTGTCAGTGTCTGTAATAGGCAGTCCCTGAAGCGCTGTTCTGGAGATGACATGATAGACAGCGGGTCGGTCAGTGACCAGCATGCGTGGGATGCGTGGCATGGCAGATACCTCCTGTGATTTTTAAGTTGGAAGGTAATTAGGAAAAAAATGATAACTTGTCAAGAAATTTCTCCTGTCCCTTTATTCTATAAAGGCGGGTAAACCCGCCCTTTCTCATTGTTTTCTGTTCCCTATTTTAATGGTCGCAAACATTCTGGCCTACTTCCAGGTTTCCGTCCAGGTAGGCCTTAACAATCTCTTCAGGCTTTCCACCCATTGCCCCAACAACAACCTGAACACCCTGCTCAGTAAACAAACTCTGTGCTCTGGCTCCCATGCCTCCAGCAATAACCAATTTAGCCCCCTGTTCTGCCACCCATCTGGGCAAAACACCAGGCTCATGCGGAGGAGGATTCAGAAATTCAACACCTAAAACCTCCTTTTTCTCCTGATCCACACTAACAAAGGCAAACTGCTCACAATGCCCAAAGTGCATACACAATACACCGCCAGCAGTAGGAATTGCTATTTTCATATTTTTGCCCTCCACTTCAGGTAAGGATTTATTTTGCCCGGATTGGTCTTTCTGACCTTCCTGCAATGTCCCGGCCATATCCAGAATTGGCTTTAAAATGCGACCCAGTGCTCTGGCTGTTTCACTTTCATGATGAGTTTTGATATAAATATAACCTTCATCACCGGATCTGACCACCTCCGGATCCATGGGAATACGACCCAGAAAATTGACCCCCATTTCCCGCGCCAATTCTTCGCCACCGCCGGAGTTAAAAATATCTACCTTTTCTCCACATTTAGGGCAAACAAAGCCACTCATATTCTCCACAATGCCTAAAACGGGATTACCAAGTTGACGGCAGAAAGTTACAGACCTGCGCACATCATCAATGGCTACCCCCTGGGGCGTTGTAACAATTATAGCATAAGCAGAAGGGCCAATTAACTGCAAAGTAGAAAGAGGCTCATCACCTGTGCCTGGAGGACAATCCACAACCAGAAAATCCAGATCCCCCCAGGCCACATCCTCAAGAAACTGCTTAATTAATCCCATTTTCACAGGACCACGCCAGATTACTGCATCTTCTTTACCTGGCAACATAAAACCCAGAGACATAACCCAGAGATTTTTACTCCAGGGCACAGGGTCCATATAATCCTTTTCAATATGAGGCCTTTCATTGGTCAAACTGAGGAGCCTGGGAATTGATGGGCCGTGTACATCCACATCCAGCAAACCAACTTTTAGCCCGGCCAGAGACAGGCCAACCGCAATATTGGCTGCAACCGTACTTTTACCCACACCACCTTTACCAGATAAAATAACCAATTTGTGCTTAATGCGGCCCATTTTCTTTTGTAATTTATCTTCCTTTTGAGCCGCACAACCCTCTCCGGAACATGATCCACATTTCTGTTCTGCCATTTTCCCTCCCTTTTAAAATTCAAAATTCAGGATTTAATAATTAAGGAGTCGCCTGCAAAAAGTCGAAACTCGTAAATTACTGCTAGCGGGGACAGGC
>CAJXJU010000393.1 GCA_913055195.1 uncultured Desulfohalobiaceae bacterium
ACTTTAGCCTCTTTACCCCTTAATTACTTCCTTCCATTTCTTTTGCTTTTCCCAGGAAAACCCACCAGGTACACAGGGCCAGATGGAATTATTTTGAAACAGGGGTTCATCCAGAGGATAAGGGCAGTGTTTCTGGGCCAGGGAGAAAAGCTTGCTGCCCGGTATAGGGCTGTAAAAGGCCAGTTCAGGACGTATGCCCCATTCTTTTACTTTTTTTATAGCAAGTTTAATTTCTTCTTCTTTTTGTTCTGGTAGCCCAAAGAGGATATATGCGGCAATGTTTTCACGTTTAAAACCTGCCTGTAAAATATTTTTTATTCCCCTTTGCCACTCCTCTGCAGTGAGTTTTGCATCCCACCTGTTTTGAAAGTCAGCGCTTTCCAGTCCTAAACGTATAGTTGTCAGCCCGGCTTTTTTTAATTTGAGACAGACATCCAGGCTTAAATAGCGAATGTGCATGGCGTTGGGGGTGTGGAGTCTGATGCGAAGATTTTTTTTGCTTAAAAGTTCAAGAAAAGGCCATAGGAATTTTTCAGGTTTGATAAGTAATGCGTCATCATAAAAGGCAAAATCACGTGCGCCTTTTTGATATTGAGTATAAGTTTCTGTAAACACATCTTCCGGTAATTTTTGACAAAATTTTGTAAAGAGCTTGTTACTGGCGCAATAGGCACAGTGAAAAGGGCACCCACGCGAACCCAGAATAATTCCAAAATCAGGTTCAGGATAAAGGTCTAAGGCCAGGCTGAATCCAGCATTTTCAGGCAGGGAAGGTGGAGCCACTTTTAAAAGTTGCCAGAAAGCATTCCAGTTATTTTTATTTTCTAATGGACCTTTTATAACTAAATCTGCATCTAAAGTAGTGGCATGAGAGAAGCAAAGAGTGGCATAGATTCCGCCCAGAACAATGGGGACATGGGGCCAGGTTTTGCGTACCAACCGGATGGCGGTAATTACTCCGGGATACCAATAAGTCATAATAGAAGTAATCAGAACAATATCCGGGGGAGGACTGAGCCTGCGCAATGCGTGTCTTACTGCCTGCAAGGGCAGGCCATAGCGGCTGTAATTTCTTGGGACATGGGCTAATAGTGAGGGCTTAGGCAGATGTACTTTAGGATAATGTCCATGACCATAAGGTTTTGGCACTGGCCATTTAATATCGCTCCATGTTTTGTCCAGGCAGTCTAAAAGAGCTACCCTGGCCCCTGATTTGCGGAGCATGTCCAGGCAGGCCAGAAGACCAGCCGGCCTTGACCAGAGGTTATAAGCGGCAAAATCATAAATCCAGGGGTTAAAACCCAGAATGCGCGGGGCATGGGGATCACTGGAGGAAGTCCAGGTAATCTCTGGCCACCTGGGCCTCCTGACAGGCAGGATTGATTGCAAGGATTTGTTTAAAGTAGTATCTGGCCTGTTCATAGGGATTGGGACTCGTGGAAGCATCAGCAGCGTCAGGGTCGGTTTTCAAAAGATATTCAGCCAGTTTCAAAATTATCTGCGTGTTGTCAGGGTTGGCTTCTACCCCTTGTTTTAAAAGGTCTATAGCCTTATTTAGTTGGCCTTTTTGCAAATAAAGTTTTGCTGCTAAGAGATAGCCTGGAACATAGCGCCAGTTTTTTTTAATGCTTAAGCTGGCATATTGTAATGCCAGGTCAATGCGTTTTTGCCTTAGATACAAGTGAGCCAGATTATAAGCGGCAAATTCCGGGGTAAGATAGGTTAAAATAGATAATGCTTTTTTAAATGCCTGTTCTGCCTGGCTGTATGATCCGCGCACCATATAAACCTGGCCCAGGTTGTTCCAGGCTGGTGCATAATTTTGATCCAGCTGGATAGCTTTCAAATAGACCTGTTCAGCTTTTTGCTCTTCTCCCAGGGCCATATAAGTCAGACCCAGGTCAAAATAAAGGCGTGGATTGTCCCTTGCTGCAGGTTTAATGAGCAAAATTTGTTGTAGAGCTAGCCCTGGCTCCCCTTCCACCAGATACCTTTCCGCAAGTTCAAGACGTGCCTGGATTTGTTCTGGAGTG
>CAJXJU010000394.1 GCA_913055195.1 uncultured Desulfohalobiaceae bacterium
ATCAGAGTGTGTAAAGGAATTGGATTGGTGAAATGGTTATTGGTATATACAAGGCAAGCACAAAAGGATGCAAAGAAACTTGCTGCGTCTGGCTTGAAAAATAAGGCAAAATCATTGCTTGCTATTCTTGAAAATAATCCATTTCAGAATCCTCCTCCTTATGAAAAACTGGTTGGAGATTTAGCTGGTGTGTATTCCAGGCGTATTAACATTCAGCACCGTATTGTTTATCAGGTATATGAAGATGAAAAAGTCGTAAAAATTATTCGTTTATGGACACATTATGAATGAGTTTAAAAATCAGATCATTTCATGATATGTAAGCCAATTTCAAAAAGGAGATAAAGCCATGAATCCAGAAGCAGTTATGGAATGTCTTATTGATGAATTACACATTACGTTAGAAAAAATGTCAAAGGCTAAAAAATTAGAAGATAAAAGGCAATACAGTGAGATTGTAAAGAATCTCAGCGAATCCCTGGGTGTCTTTTTTAATGTTGCTACTGATTGGTTGCAAGAAGGGTTTGATGAATATGATGAGGATTATGAAGATGACGAGTAATTATAAATAAGGTATATTCTGATGCGCCTGATAGTAGGCAGGCGCATCAGATGAAATTTGCAAAGATACGCTAAATTTTTTATCAAACTATGAATTCCAGAAAATTTTCTTTTGAAATTTGTTCAAAAGAAGCTTCAGGATAAGTATTTTTCCAGAGCTTTGGGGCTTTTTTTCGCCTGGGACGCCATTTAATTTCATAACCAGCCAGTTTGCCGTCAACTTCCTCTACCAGATCGATTTCCTGCCGATCATAAGTTCGCCAGAAGTAATGCCTGGTATGGGTTTGTAAATATGATTGTTTCTTTAACCTCTCCACAAAAATAAAATTTTCCCATAACTCACCAACATCGTTGCGCAATGATAAGGGGTTAAAATTATTAATTACGGCATTTAAAATGCCATTATCCAGAAAATAATATCTTGCTGTTTTTGAAATCTCTTTACGCAGGTTACGGGCAAATCCTGTAACTTTTTTAATCACAAAACACTTTTCCAGCAAATCAAGGTAACGCTCTACTGTTTGTTTGGCCAGGCCGAGCCTGGTGCCAAGTTCAGACAAAGATACTTCTTTGCCGATCTGAAAGGCGAGCAAAACCAGTAAGTCATATAATTTGTTCGCGTTTTTCAGGCGTTCAAACTGCAAAATATCTTTAAATAAATATGCATCCCGCAGTTCCATCAGCAAATTTCTTTTTTCAGTTATATCTTCTTCCAGGACAATTTCTGGATAAAGTCCATAAAGTAAAAATTCTTCTACACGCTGGTAAATCTCCATTGCCCCCCAGATGTTAATAAGCTCCATAATCGCTAAAGGATAAAGCAATATTGTTCTTTTTCGTCCGGTAAGCGGTTCTCCTGCCTGGGCTGATAGTTCAAAAGAAGAAGAGCCACTGGCAATTACTTTTGCGTTTGATAGGTGATCAACAAGCAATTTAAGCCCCAGGCCAATTTTATCAATAGCCTGCGCTTCATCTATTACTATCAAATCATACCCTGCAAACGCAGACCTGATGCGCGCCACGCTTTGAGAAGCAAAAATATCATGCAAAACTCTATCCTCGCCAACACCATAAAAAACTTTTCCTTTAAAATTCTGAATATATCTTTGCAAGAGTGTAGTTTTGCCAGCCCTTCTTGGCCCGTAAACTATCAAAACCCTGCCAGGTTTGAGCAATTTATTTTTTTCTTCAGCTAATTTTGCGTCATAATAACGGGGATAGTACATTTCTTTTCCTTTTAACTAAAGTTTCGTATCGCCCTTATCCCTTACCCCTTACCCCTTACCCCTTACTCCTTTTACCCCTTTTTAATAACCCGTCAGGAAGGATATTGTTGCCATTTTTTCATAAATTCAGAAAGTAAACTTGCCAAATTTTTAAAAATTAGGCAAGTTTGGTTGGTAAATTATGTAGGGCCATCTCATCTAAATTCGAAATCCGAATTCCTGCCCTGTTGAATTTTTTTCATTCAA
>CAJXJU010000395.1 GCA_913055195.1 uncultured Desulfohalobiaceae bacterium
AAAGAGCTTTCCAGAGAGGCATTTAAATTTTGTAAAGCGTGCATCAAAAAACGCGAGCTACCCATGAAATTGGTAGATGTAGAAGTCTATTTTGATCGCAGTAAAATGATTTTCTATTTTACAGCGCCAACACGCATAGATTTTAGAGAGCTTGTCAAAGACCTTGTTCGCCAATATCGCACCAGGATAGAGTTACGTCAGATTGGTGTACGTCATGAAGCACAGATGCTAGGGGCACTGGGAAATTGCGGCCAGGTCTGTTGTTGCCGGCGTTTTTTGCGTAAGTTTGAGCCTGTAACCATAAAAATGGCTAAAGATCAAAATCTCTTCCTGAATCCTGCCAAAATTTCAGGGGTTTGTGGCCGGCTATTGTGTTGTCTGGCGTTTGAGCAGGATCACTACATGGAATTTCAAAAAAAATTACCCAGAATGGGCAAACGCTACCCAACAACAGAAGGGCTATTGCGTGTCATCAGGGCCAATATTTTTCGCGATACAATCACTGTCTTGAACGATGAGGGTCAGGAATTGGAAATAAAGATGGATGACTGGCAGCAGATGGTTAAAAGTTGAATAGGGGCACGGCGCTGCCGTAACATTAGAAGAATGGAGTGATAAAATGAAAGTAAACATAATTGTTGAAAAAGACAAGTATGGATATTATGCATATTGTCCAGAACTAAAAGGTTGTCATACCCAGGGAGATTCAATTGAAGAAGTTTTAACAAATATAAAAGAAGCTGTAGAACTTTATTTAGAAACTTTATCTCCACAAGAAAGAGAATATTTTCTAAGCAAAGAAATATTAACCACCTCTATGGAGGTCAAAGTTGCCTAAGTTACAAAGGCTTACTGCTGAAGAAGCTGAAAAGAAACTTCTTAAAGCAGGATTTCAACATATAAGAAGCAAAGGAAGCCATAGGATCTATCAGAAAGATCAGGAAAGATTTGTTTTACCTTTTCACAAAGGAAAAATATTACATCCAAAAATTATTAAAGACCTTCTGGCAGTCATAAATAAGTCGTCTGCAAAAAACTAATTTTTGCAGACGCATCTATCAACGGAGGACACCAGTGAACACCAAAACATTCTTCATTTCCACACCTATTTATTATGTCAATGCCAAACCACATCTGGGGCATGCTTACACAACCATTGTCGCTGATACAATAAACAGATTCCACAAATTACAGGGTGCCGAGACCTGCTTTTTAACCGGGACAGATGAGCACGGGGATAAAATTGTCCAGGCCGCGGAAAAAAATCAACAAACTCCCCAAGAATACGTGGATAAAATCAGCAAACTGTTCAAAGACACCTGGCCCGGGCTGGAAATAGAGTACAATCGGTTTATCCGAACCACTGATCCTGATCATAAAACTTGCGTCCAGAAATTCCTGCAACGCGTCTATGATAATGGAGACATTTATTTTGGTGAATATGGCGGCTATTATTGTTTTGGCTGCGAGCGATTTTATACGGAAAAAGAACTTGTAGATGGTCTTTGCCCTGATCACAAATGCAAACCTGAATTCATTCAGGAAAAAAATTATTTTTTCCGGATGAGTAAATACCTGAAGCCACTGAAAGATTATATTGAAGCCCATCCTGACTTTATCCAGCCTGAGCGCTATCGCAATGAGGTTCTGGGGATGCTGAAGGAAGACTTAGGGGATCTATGTATCTCCAGGCCCAAATCCCGCCTGACCTGGGGTATTGAACTGCCCTTTGATAAAAATTTTGTCACTTATGTCTGGTTTGACGCCCTGATTAACTATATCACCGCTCTGGGCTGGCCTGATGGAGAAAAGTTTCAAAGATTCTGGCAAAATGCCCATCATCTTGTGGCCAAGGACATTTTAAAGCCCCATGCCATTTTCTGGCCCACCATGCTCATGGCAGCAGGACTGCCTTTATATCGGGGGTTGCGCGTTCATGGTTACTGGCTGGTCAATGAAACCAAGATGTCCAAGTCCTTAGGCAATGTTGTGTCCCCTCTGTCCATGAAGGACAAATACGGTACAGCA
>CAJXJU010000396.1 GCA_913055195.1 uncultured Desulfohalobiaceae bacterium
GGTCTGGCTGCCATTGGCATTAGCGTCAGCGCAATGGAAGCAGGCGCTAACGCCGCTTACGCTATTGACAAAGAGAAGATTATCAGGGGGCTTGAGTTATTTGGTGGTGTGGGTCGAAGGTTTGAGCAAAAAGGCGAGCGTGAAGGTGTGCTGGTGGTGGATGATTATGGCCATCATCCAGCTGAAATCAGGGCCACTATTGAAACTGCTCGTAAGTGTTATCCGGAGAAAAGACTGGTTGTCCTGTTTCAGCCACACAGGTTTACCCGTACCAGGGCCCTGTTTGGAGATTTTTGCCGCGTCTTTTCAGATGTGGATTTGTTACTTTTGACAGAAATTTATCCGGCTTCGGAAGATCCCATCCCGGGAGTAAATGGACTCAGTCTGGCACAGGGTATCAAGCAGGTCAGCAAGACACCTGTTTTATTCTTTGAAGATCTGGATGCTGTAACCGGTGCTCTACCAGAGATACTTAAAGCTGATGATCTGTTTTTGACTCTGGGCGCAGGCAGTGTGTGGAAAGTGGGGGAAGAGTTTTTAAAGGGCAAAGAATGCGCATTATAGATAGACCGGAGTTAAAGAAACTTTCCACTTTAAAGCTTGGAGGCAGGGGAGCCAGGCTTTATCTGGCTGATTCCTGCTCTGATCTGGATGAACTTGCCCGCATCTGGCCGGAAATAGCGAAAGGTTCGGCTTTTGTTCTGGGGCGGGGGAGCAATGTCTTATTTGGCGATGGGGAGCTGGATCTGGTTTTGATAAAATGGACAGGTAGGGAATCCGTTAAAATTTTGTCTGAAAACAGCGAGGGTGAAGTATTTGTAGATGTGCCTGCGAGTTTAAGTTTACCCCGTTTCCTGGGTTGGTGCATAAAAAAAGGTTTAAGTGGTCTGGAAGGACTGGCAGGGATACCGGGAACTGTGGGAGGGGCCGTGGCCATGAATGCCGGCTCGCACGGTGTAGAAATAGGCTCGAGATTAGAAAAGGTGAAGGCCTGGTCGCCTGAGCAGGGGGTATTCTGGGCAGGCAAAGAGGATATGCACATAACTTATCGAAATTTTAAATTTAGAGCTCAGAGTACAGAAAAGGCACAACCTTTTGTGCCACCATATTTTATAATTTTAGGTGCTGTTTTAAGGCTTGGAAAAGATGATTCAGGAGTAATCAAAAAGAGAATAGCCACCTGGTATGAGCGAAAAAAAAACACACAGCCTGTTCTTCAGGCTACAGCAGGGTGTGTGTTTAAAAATCCACCTTTTTCAACAATAGCACAGGCACAAGGGTCTGCCCCTGCAACAAATAATATTTCAGCCGGGTGGTTGTTAGATCAAGCGGGATTGAGAGGAAAGCAACTTGGAGGAGTAGGGTTTTCCGCTTTGCACGCCAATTTTCTGGTGAACTATGGTCAGGGGACAAGTTCTCAGGCCCTGGAATTGATTGAGCTTGCCAGGGATAAAGTGAACAAGAAGTGGGGAATCACCCTGGAGATGGAGGTCAAAGTTGTCCCATAGCGGAGCAGTTTTGGTTAGAAAATCATTTTCCAGAAGGAATAGATATAACAAAAGATTAAAAAAAGCTGGATATGGTACAGGAGATTTGTTCAGAGCAATTCTGTCTCTGTGTCTGAAGATTTTATTGGGCCTGGTTTTAATTGCGGGTATAAGTCTGGGGCTTATTTATGGTTATCGTCTGGTAACTGGCAGCGAGTATTTTGCTTTGAAAAAGCTAGAGATTACAGGCAATAATCATTTGACTTATGGAGATATAATTTCAAGAGCTGGTGTTGAATTGGGAGAAAATATTTTTAAGATTAATATTGATGAATTATACTGGAGATTGAGCCGTAATCCATGGATTAAAAGTGTATATATCCGCAGGGAATTGCCTGATATGATAAGGATTAATTTAACTGAACGAAGACCATGTTTCTGGATACAGGAAAATAAAAGACTTGTTTATGCCGATAAGGGGGGTAAGCGCATAGAGATCGGAAGAGCGTCGTGTAGGGAAAGA
>CAJXJU010000397.1 GCA_913055195.1 uncultured Desulfohalobiaceae bacterium
TCCCTTGTGACTGGAGTTCAGACGTGTGCTCTTCCGATCTGCTGAAGAATGTGATTTGTGGATTTTTCCGGCAGAGGAGACCCTGACTTATCAGATAGATGTCCCTGCATTGTCCACAATTTTTGATCTTATGCATCGTTATGAACCACGTTTCCCGGAAGTAGCAGCCCTGGGCAGGGCATCCAGGCGGGATTGGCATTATAAAAAGATGTGCGCTTATGCAAAAGGACTTCTGGTTGATTCTGAGGTGGGCAAAAACCAGGTAATAGAATCTTATCAGGTAGATGAAAATAAAGTTTTTGTTTTGCCATATATTGTGCCCCCATATATGCATCGAAAAAATAATAATAAAACTGTTGATAAAAAATACAATCTGCCATCTAAATATATTTTTTATCCTGCTCAATTCTGGGAACATAAAAATCATAAAAACCTTCTTCAAGCAGCAGCCCTTTTAAAGGATAAGATTGCTGACCTGAAATTGGTTTTTG
This sequence comes from uncultured Desulfohalobiaceae bacterium, assembly GCA_913055195.1. Taxonomy (GTDB): domain Bacteria; phylum Desulfobacterota; class Desulfovibrionia; order Desulfovibrionales; family Desulfonatronovibrionaceae; genus Desulfovulcanus. The sequence goes on from CAJXJU010000397.1 coordinate 492, forward strand.
TTGGTTCAAAAAAGAATGCGTATGAGTCAGTACTTAGACTTGTGCAGGAACTTGGATTGAAGGGACAGGTTTTATTTGCTGGTTATGTACCTGATGAGGATATGGCAGAGATTTATCGCGGTGCGCGCGCAATGATTATGCCTACCTTTTTTGGGCCTACGAATATCCCGCCGCTGGAGGCTTTTGTAACAGGATGTCCAGCAGCAGTATCCAATATCTATGGCATGCCAGAGCAGGTAGGTGATGCAGCATTATTATTTGATCCTTCATCGCCCAGGGAAATCGCTGAGGTGATAGAAAGGCTCTGGAATGATGATGAGTTATGCAGGAAATTAGCTGAAAAGGGCAAAAAAAGAGCAGCAAGCTGGGGACAGCCTCAGTTTAATCAAAGATTGAAAGAGATTATTGAAAAGATTTTAACTTCATAAGGTAACTTAAATGTTAACAATATTTTCAGTGCCCAAGTCATTTCATGGTCATACTGCTACTATTCAACGCAACGCAATTTTAAGCTGGCTCAAGCTTTGTCCCCAATGCGAGATTATTCTTTTTGGTGATGACGAAGGTGTAAAAGAAATAGCACAGGAATTTGGTCTTTGTCACGAGCCAGATATCAAGAAAAATGAATTTGGCACGCCCCTTTTAGATTCAGTATTTAACCAGGCGCAAAAATTAGCACGACATAATCTTTTAATGTATATTAATGCGGATATTATTTTGTTTCAGGATGTAATTCATGCTGTTCAACGTATTGATATTTCTCCTTTTCTTGTTTGTGGCAGACGGTGGGATATGGATATTACAGAAGAAATAGATTTTAATAATCCAGCATGGGCAGAAGAATTGTTAGCCAGAGTTCATAAAGAGGGCAGGTTGCATGGGTATTCAGGCATTGATTATTTTATATTTCCGCGGGGAATAATTGAGTTACCTCCATTTGCAATTGGTCGGCCTGGATGGGATAATTGGTTAATTTATGAAATGCGCAGAAAAAAAGTGGTTGTGATTAATGCAACAAAGGCCATAACTGTTGTGCATCAAAATCATGATTATACACATTCAAAATTTGGACAAAAGACAAGGGTTTCAGGCCCGGAGTTCAAACAAAATATTCAACTGGCCGGGGGACGGGCCAATTTGATGACCTTGCGTGATGCTGATTTTTATTTAACAGATGCAGGACTTTGTCGTCCTGATTGGAAGAATTATTTGTACTCCAGATTGTCCAGGCTGCATTTATGGCGAAAGTTGTTGGAAGTGAAAAGATTCTGTTCGGATCATATTCAGGATGTTTTGAGTCGCTAGAAATATTATAAAAAGGTTATTATTTTAAATATTGCTGAGGTATAGCATGAACATCTGGCTGCTGCAAACCGGAGAACCTCTTCCTTTATCTGATAATGTCCGTAAAATGCGGACAGCTATTCTAGCTGATATTCTTGTGGCTCGCGGACATAATGTATTGTGGTGGACCAGTGCATTTGAGCATCAGCGTAAAACATGGGTGGTAAAAG